>JBBSSF010000544.1:0-2843 GCA_038242345.1 Hyphomicrobiales bacterium | reverse complement strand
GAAACCCATCCAAGAGCCTCTCAGAAAACGTGACGCCGTATCATCCCTCGAAGAGCCCTTTCAGGCTCCGCGGACAATCGCCGCCCACGTTTCTCTTTCTTCCATCCAATTTGTCAAAGAACAGACCACAACGGGTCGAAACTCTCACGGCCAGCATCAGGTCCGAACGGGTTTCCCCAATCTTTCCAACCCTCTGGCCTTCCGAACCAACCCGCCTCCAAGCGCTTCGCTTAGGGACGAACCAGCCCGCCGTCGGCAGCGGCGTCGCCGCCGTCGGTGTGAGCGGGTGTATAAGGATCCACGCCGGGGGTGTCAACACGGATTGAGGGCCGCGGCGAAGAATTTTGCCGCCGTCCTTTCGAATGACCGGGGAACGCAAATTGTCTCAATTTGTTAGCGTCCCGATCGGCGGGGCACTTTTCTCCCGTCGCCCGCGGCCAGATCGGGGCGCCGGCGTGAATCACGACGGGTCTCGGGGTCCCGCCTGCCCTCGCGCGCGTGCGCGCGTTCTATATATCGCGCAGTTCACCAATCCCGAGTCAGTCCGTCGATCCGGGCGATTCAGCGGATGCGGATCTGAATCGCGGCGCCCCCCCTTTCCGCTCCGCAGGACCTCTCTCCGGGGGGGGCTGCCCCGGGATTGCCGCGTTTCACGTGAAACAGAAGCCTCCCGGCCGGACCAATCCGGTTTTGACCCCCTTTGCCCGATCGGGTACAGGAGGAGGACACGTGCTCCTCCGTTCATCTCTCCAGAGGCCCGGGCCTTTCCCGGGAGGATCCGCCATGACGTCGCCCCTTGCGCCCGCTCTTCCCTCCGGCTTCGACGTCATCGTCGTGGGCGGCGGGCATGCGGGCTGCGAAGCGGCGGCAGCGGCGGCACGCGCCGGCGCGCGCACGGCGCTGGTCACCCTCTCGGCCGATACCATCGGCGTGATGTCGTGCAACCCGGCCATTGGCGGTCTCGCCAAGGGCCAGCTGGTACGCGAGATCGACGCCCTGGACGGGCTGATGGGGCGCGTCGCCGATCAGGGCGGCATCCAGTTCCGCATGCTGAACGCCTCCAAGGGACCGGCGGTGCGCGGCCCCCGGGCCCAGGCCGACCGCAAGCTCTATCGCCAGGCCATGCAGGCGGCGATCGCAGCTCTCCCCGGCCTGACGGTGGTGGAAGGCGAAGCGGCCGATCTCATCGTGGACGGCAACCGGGTCGCCGGCGTGGTGCTGGCCGACGGGCAACGCCTGCCGGCGGGTGCCGTGGTGCTGACCACCGGCACCTTCCTCAACGGTCTCATCCATATTGGCGAGGTGAGCTATCCGGCGGGCCGCATGGGCGAAAAGCCGTCGCTGGGGATCTCGCCCCGGCTGGCCGCGCTCGGGCTGCGGCTCGGGCGCCTCAAGACGGGGACACCGCCGCGGCTCGATGGCCGCACCATCGACTGGGCGTCGCTGACCCTGCAGGCCGGCGACGAACCGCCGGTGCCCTTCTCTCTCCTCACCGATCGGATCACCACGCCGCAGATCCGGTGCGGCGTGACCCGCACGACGGCGGCGACCCATGCGGCGATCCGGGACAATCTCGATCGCTCGGCCATGTATTCCGGCCGCATCTCGTCCCGGGGGCCGCGCTACTGCCCGTCCATCGAGGACAAGATCGTCCGCTTCGGCGAGCGGGACGGCCACCAGATCTTTCTGGAGCCCGAGGGGCTCGATGATCCCACCGTCTATCCCAACGGCATCTCCACCTCCCTGCCGGAGGATGTGCAGCGGCTGATGGTGGCCTCCATCCCCGGGCTGGAGAAAACGGTGATGCTGCGGCCGGGCTATGCCATCGAATATGACCATGTCGACCCGACCGAGCTGGCGCCGACGCTGGAGGCCCTCAAGGTGCCGGGGCTGTTCCTCGCCGGCCAGATCAACGGCACCACCGGCTATGAGGAGGCCGGCGCCCAGGGGCTGGTGGCCGGGCTGAACGCGGCCCGGCGCGCGGGCGGGGCGGACCCGGTGACCATCGGGCGCGAGGCGGCCTTCATCGGCGTGATGATCGACGACCTGGTGACCAAGGGCGTCACCGAGCCCTATCGCATGTTCACGTCCCGCGCCGAGTTCCGCCTGTCGCTCAGGGCCGACAATGCCGACGACCGGCTGACGCCGCTGGGTCTCTCCCTCGGCATCGTCGGGGCGGAGCGGCGGGCCGCCTTTGCGGCGCGCACCGAGGCGCTGGCCAGGGCCCGCGCCCGGCTGGCGGGCCTCAGCCTCACCCCGCCGGAAGCAGCGGCCCACGGGCTGAAGCTCAAGCAGGATGGCCAGCGCCGCACCGGCTTCGATCTCCTGAGCCTGCCCGGCATCGGCTATGACCGCGTGGCGTCCATCTGGCCGGAACTTTCCGATGCGCCGGGCTGGGTGCGCGCGGCCATGGAGACGGAGGCGACCTATGCCGTCTATCTCGACCGGCAGGCCCGCGACGTCGCGGCGCTGAAGCGCGACGAGGCCATCCCCATTCCGGCGGATTTCGACTACACCGGCGTCGGCGGGCTTTCCAACGAGGCCCGCGCCAAGCTGGAGATGATCCGCCCCGCGACACTGGCCGCGGCCGGGCGCATCGACGGCCTGACGCCCGCGGCGCTGACCCTGCTGCTGGCCCATCTGAAGCGCCGCACGAACGAGACCCGACATGCCGCGTGAGACCTTCGAGGCCGACGACATTTCCGCCGTGCGCGCCCTGCTGCCGGTGTCCGAGACGGTCGCCGCGCGGCTGACGCGCTATGCCGAGCTGCTGGTGCAGTGGCAGAAGGCCAAGAACCTCGTCGCCCCCTCCACCCTGCCCGAGCTGTGGCGGCGGCACATTG
>JBBSSF010000543.1:0-2850 GCA_038242345.1 Hyphomicrobiales bacterium | reverse complement strand
GGCGAAGCCGGCCCCGAGGCGCTCGACACCGACGCCGTGTTCAAGGGCAAGACCGTGGTGCTGTTCGGCGTGCCCGGCGCCTTCACCCCCGGCTGCAGCCGCACCCATCTGCCGAGCTATCTGGCGCAGTATGACGCGCTGAAGGCCAAGGGCGTCGACACCATCGCCTGCGTCTCCGTCAACGACGCCTTCGTGATGGGCGCGTGGGCGAAGGACCAGAAGGCCGAGGGCAAGATCCTGTTCCTCGCCGATGGCAGCGCCGACTTCACCAGGGCCATCGGCATGGAGCTGGACCTTTCGGCCGGCGGCCTCGGCCTGCGCTCGCGCCGCTTTTCCATGGTGGTGAAGGACGGTGTCGTCACCGCCTTCCACCCGGAAGAGGGCGGCGCCATCACCTGCTCGCTCGCCGCCGACATCCTGCCGTATATTTGACAAGCAATCTGGAAAATTTTACTTAATATTTCCTAGCCCGGATGCCCCAGCGCTCCCGGGCTAGGCCCCAGTAAGGCCAGTTAACATCAGAAGTCGAAATATATATTTCGATATCGCCCAAACAAAAAACCCACATGTCAGACGAAAATAAAAATCAAGACAATCAATTTATTCACAATAGAATACGCGACCTAAAAAGACGCATTGAGATTACACGAGATATTCGCTTTAAGGCCGCAAATGGACTATCAAAACGAAATACAACTTCTATGTATATAATATCAACACTCTCCTTATATGTAATTGGAATAGCTTTAATACCAACTATATTTAGACTTGAAACATATCAAAATGCTATAATTTCAGCCCTATCGATTGTTTTATCCATTTTCATAATATTTACAAGCATAATCGAAGGAACAAAGGATCATAGATATTTAAGTCGCGTATTTCATGAATGCGCTAGCAAATTAGTGACGCTAAATATCGAAATACGAGATATTAATACAGATATAAGTGAAGATAGACTATGCGAATTAACTAATAAATACAACTTTATCATTGAGGATTGCAAAGAAAACCACGACGATGTGTATTATTATAAAATAATATCCGAAAGACCAGATCTGTTTCCAAAAGAATATAATAGAGGTTTGATCGGGAATAAAATTACTTACTTAAAGTACTTATCATTGGCTTTTGTGTACGAATACAGATGGATGTTCTTTCAAATTTCTTCTATTATTGCCTCATCGATAATAATATATATTTATATAATTAGGGTTGCGGAATTTATCTAGTAATAGCCCATCGACGGGACCGTTAACGCGCTACTTGTTACGGAGAAAAACACAAATACCGTGGTGCGGGCGCTCAGAGCGCCAGCATCCGCCCGGCCGCGTCCACGATCTCGCCGCCGACGGCCGACACGGCCGCCAGGATCGCGGCGATGAGGAAAGCCGTCACCAGCGCCAGATCCACCGCCACCCGCGCGTCGCTCGGCCGGCCATAGCACTGGAGCGCTTCCTGACCTTCGGGAATCGGCGGCACGCCCGGGGAATAGGAACCTGCCGACATCTGCCGCCTCCCGCTCGACGGACCCGAGGACGCCCGATTGCGCCGGTCCGGAGCGGGAGACACTGGCCCGCTTTCCCTGCCGCAGGCGTTAAGGCGGCGGTGTCATCTGGCGGGATGGTTAACGCGATGCTGACGGCCGCCCGGCCCGGCTGCACCGGGCCCGCCCCACAGCCGGAACGGGGCCGGACCGGGGGCCCGGGAAGGACATTTCTCCCGGAGGCCGGATCCGGAGAACGCCGTTGCGCGAACCGCCCGGGATCCGCAACCCCGTGGTTTGGCTTCGCGCCCGCCGCCCTCTACCCTTCAGGACCATCCGTTGCCGGGCCGGCCGGGCGATCCCGCCCCCGGATCCGCCCCGTGAGGAGAGCCTCGATGACCCTGACCCGACACATTCCCGTCGCCGCCGTCGGTGCCGCCTTCGCCTTCCTCGGCGCCATCGTCCTCGGCCTGATCTGATCCGGCGACCGGCCGGCTTCGGCCGGCCCCGGCAAGCCGGATGGTGCCCCGCGCCTTCCGGCCATGGCCGCAGCGATGCGCGCGGCCTCAGGCTCCGGCGAGAATATCGCGCGCATAGAGCGCCACCCGCGCCGCGCTGCGTTCTCCCGGGGTCTCGCCCGCCACCTGATATTTGCGGTTGATGGCCTGCATGGACGGATGGAACGCCGTCAGCACCCGGCCGGAAAAGCCGCACGCCCGCACCCCCAGCTCCGCCTTTCGCCCCAGCGCCAGCACCGTCTGCAACCCGTCCAGCGCGCGCGCCAGCCGGGCCAGATTGTCCGGCCGGAGAATATCGGCGTCCGGGGCCTCGGAGCTGCCGGTCCGCGCCGGATAATGAATGTCCGGGCAGGCATTCACCACGCGGCAGTCGAGCCGGGTGGTGAAGGGGAAGATTGCCGGCGCCAGCCGGTGGAGTTCGGCCAGCGTCGCATCCAGGGTGCGGCCGGTCTGGCCGGCAGCCGGATGGCCGGCCTTTTCCTCCGCCCGTCCCGGCGCCGAAAGCACGATGCCCAGCGGCGTGTCATCGCGACCGTGCTGGTAGGCGGGGGATTCGGCAAAGGGCGGCGTGGGCATCAGACGGGTCTCCGGAAGACGGCCGGAGACTAGAGCATTTTCAGGCGCCGTGGACACCGGTCCGCGTGACGGAAATGCGTCCTCTCCGGAATCCGGAGCCTTTTCCCGCGGGCCGGAACGAACGGAAGATGCTCCCGCTCCTCCCGACGCCGCCTCGAACCGGTCACGCTTCCGGCAGGTCCGGCCAGGCGAGATCCCCGGCCGGCGGGGCATGGCGCAGGGACGCCACGATGGGCACCGGGGCGACCGGCGCGGCCAAGACCTCGGGTG
>JBBSSF010000542.1:0-2862 GCA_038242345.1 Hyphomicrobiales bacterium | reverse complement strand
GGGACGTACCGTGAAAAAGGCCGCCGGTGGAAACCGGCGGCCCGAAGGGAGTGTGCGGCCCGTGCGGGGCGGCCTCAGTTCGGCACGGCGGTGGCCGGGGCCGCCGGGGCGGGCTTGGCGGCGGTGTCGGTGTCGCCCTTGGCCGGGAATGCGTCGTTCACCTGCACGCCACGCAGAAGGTCGAAGGCGTAGGTGAGCTGCTTGTCTTCCTTGGGGTCCGGCGGCACATAGGCCTGGCTGCCGCCGCCTTCCTTGCCGTCCTCGGAGCCGAGGTGACCGCGCAGGCTGGCTTCGCCCTTGGTCTCGGTCACCTTGTCCTTCAGCTCGTCGGGCAGGACCTGGAGGATCTCGATGTCCGGGTCGATGCCCTTGGCCTGGATGGAGCGGCCGGAGGGGGTGTAGTAGCGGGCGGTCGTCAGCTTGATGGCGCCGTTGGAGCCCAGCGGAATGATGGTCTGCACCGAGCCCTTGCCGAAGGAGCGCGTGCCGAGGATCGTCGCGCGGCGATGATCCTGAAGCGCGCCGGCGACGATCTCGGAGGCCGAGGCCGAGCCGCCATTGATGAGCACGATCACCGGCTTGCCCTTGGCGAGGTCGCCGGCCCGCGCGGTGAAGCGCTGGGTTTCCTCGGCCTCGCGGCCGCGGGTGGAGACGATCTCGCCGCGATCCAGGAAGGCGTCGGAGACGGCAATCGCCTGATCCAGCAGGCCACCCGGATTGTTGCGCAGGTCAAGGACATAGCCCTTGATCTTGTCGGCCGGAATGTCCTTCTGGAACTTCTCGAAGGCGTCCTTCAGTCCGTCGAAGGTCTGCTCGGTGAACTGGGTGATGCGGATGTAGCCGATATCGCCTTCTTCACGCGAGCGCACGGACTTGATGCGGATGAGATCGCGCGTCACCGTCAGCTCGACGGGCTTTTCCTGGCCCTGCCGCTTGATGGTGAGCTTGATGTTGGAATTGACCGGGCCGCGCATCTTCTCGACGGCCTGGTTCAGGGTCAGGCCCTGCACCGTCTCGCCGTCAAGGGCGGTGATGAGGTCGCCGGCCTGCACGCCCGCCTTGAAGGCCGGGGTGTCGTCGATCGGCGTCACCACCTTGACGTAGCCGTCCTCCATGGTCACCTCGATCCCGAGACCGCCGAACTCGCCGCGGTTCTGGATCTGCATGTCCTTGAATTCTTTGGGCGGCAGATAGGTCGAATGCGGGTCCAGCGACGTCAGCATGCCGTTGATGGCCGACTCGATCAGCGTCGAGTCCTGGGGCTGGTCGACATAGTCGGAGCGCACCCGCTCGAACACGTCGCCGAAGAGATTGAGCTGGCGGTAAGTGTCGGAGGAGGCGGCATTCGCCACGCCCGGCGGCACGATCCGCATCTCGCCCAAGGCGAGCGTTGCCGTGGCACCCACGGCGATCCCGACGGCGAGCAGGGAAACCCTCCGCATCATCCGCGAACCCCTTCGTCTGAACGGCCCGCCCACCAGGGGGTCGGGTCGATGGAGGAACCATCCTTGCGAAATTCGACATAGAGAACGGGGCGCGTCGAGGGAATGTCGAGCGTCGCCGCACTTGCCAGACGCCGGTCGCCCATCCGTCCGACCGGTTCCCCGGCCAGCACGAACTGCCCCATCTCCACGTCGATCCGAGCCATGCCCGCCAAGAGGACATGGTATCCGCCGCCCACGTTCAAGATCAAGAGTTGGCCATAGGATCTGAACGGGCCGGCATAATCCACCCAGCCATCGGCCGGCGCCCGAACCTGGGCATCGGCCGCCGTGCTGAACGAAAGTCCTTCTGCCTTCACGCCGCTGGCATCACTGGCGCCAAACTTGCGCACGAGGCTGCCGACCACCGGCTGCGGCAGCCGGCCGCGGGCGGAGGCGAAATTGATGGCCGGGGCCAGACGGCCCGGACCGGTCGCGCCGGGCTCTGCCCGGGCCGCCTGCTCCTCGGCCCGCTTCACCGCGTCGATCTCGCGACCGAGGTCCTTGAGGAGGGCGGAAAGCGAGCGGGCATTGGCGGCGAGTTCGGCGGCGCGCTTCTTCTCGTCGGCCAGATCGCCGGCGCGGGCTTCCTGGGTGCGCCGCTTCTCGGCAATCAGCATCTCGACCCGGGCGCGCTCCTCGCTCTGGAGGGTGAGATCATCCTTCAGCCGGTTCAGTTCCGCCGCCCGGTCGGCCTTCACCCGTTCGAGGGCGGCCAGATCGGCGGCGAGCGCTTCGGCTTCCACCCGCAGGTCCGGGATGACGGCGCCCAGCAGGATGGCGCTGCGCACGGCGGCCAGCGCATCATCGGGCCGCACGGCCAGCGCCGGCGGCGGCCGCCGGCCGATGCGCTGGAGGCTTGCCAGCACTTCCGAGATCACGCCGCGCCGCTCCGACAGCGACAGGCGGATGGAGTCCTCGCCCTCGGCCAGATCGTCGAGGCGCCTGCGGGCGGCGGCGACGTCGGTTTCCACCCGGGTGAGCCGGGCGGCGCTGTCGAGGAGCGACTGGGTCAGCCGGGTGCGGTCGCGCTCCAGCGCGGTGATTTCCTGTTCGATTTCGGCCTGACGCTTTGCCGAGAGGGCCATGTCGCGCTGGATCGCCTCCAGCTCGGTGGCGCGCGTCTTGGCGCGCACCTCCGGCGAGGCGGGCTCGATGGTCTCGGCATCGGGCGGCAGGGTGCCGTTGAGGGCCGGCGGCGTCTGGGCGCGCGGGGTCTGCGGCAGCACGAGCACGGTCGCGAGTGGCAGCAGGGCCGCACCGGCCACGGGACCGAGCCGGGTTCCGGGCGCGCGGCGCGCCGGACCGGTTCGTGTGGTGCCCGTGTCGACGGTCATGAGTGTCCCTGCAATCACCGGGTGGGGCTCCCTTCGCAGGAGCG
>JBBSSF010000541.1:0-2870 GCA_038242345.1 Hyphomicrobiales bacterium | reverse complement strand
TAGGGGCCCGATTGCCGCCATGTCGACGATGCCGGTCACGGAAAAGATATAGCTCAGCCGCGCCTTGGTCGGGCTGAGCTTGTGCCGGCGCGGATCTTCCGGCGCCGACCAGACGCGGGCGAGATATTCCGCGAGGAAGACGAAAAAGGAGATGAAGTCGAAGAGCTTGAAGAGCTGGTGATTGCGCGTGTGCACATCGGGAATGGTGCCGATCACCGCAGCCGTCACGGTGCCGATGACAAGGATGACGATGGTCCAGTGCACGGCGCGGGTGCGCCAGTCCCTCTGGTCGTCATTTTCCAGGATCTCGTAGGCGCGACGCCGGGCTGGATACATCGGGACGTCTCCGGTCAGCGGGGAGACGGTCCCGCTTTCCGGTGGCACGGCCCTGCAGTCGGGAGAGCACCGTCCGGACGCGGAACCGGAACGCCCGCTTCATGCCACGGACAGCACGGCGTGCGCCAGCCCTCAGCGGACGCGAAGACGTCTTCCGCCGGGAGGCGTCGTGCGGGAAGAGGTCAGCGGGTGCCGTAGGGCGGCACCGGAATCTCCATGTGGGAGCGGCGCAGGGCCTCCGACCATTTCTCGCGCAGGTTCATGAAATAGGGCTCGTCCCGCTCGATCCGGTAGTCCACATCGGGCAGCATCGTGTCGCGGCGGAGCGAGACGATGTCGATGGGCATGCCGACGCCGAGATTCGAGCGGATGGTCGAATCCATGGAAATGAGGCCGAGCTTCAGCGCGTTCTGCAGCGTGGAGCGGTAGGTCACCGCCCGGTCGAGGATCGGCTTGCCATATTTGTGCTCGCCGATCTGCAGGAACGGGGTGTCCTCGGTCGCCTCGATGAAGTTGCCGGCGCGGTAGAGCATGAACAGCCGCAGCCGTCCGCCGCGGATCTGGCCGCCGAGGAGCATCGAGACATCGAAGCCAGCCGCATTCTGCTCCAGCGCCTTGCCGTCGATGCGGTAGACTTCGCGGATCGCCCGGCCGATGAGCTGGGCGCACTTGAACATCGAGGGGACCGTTTCGAGGGTCTCGATCTCGCCGGTTTCCGGATTCTCAAGACCTTCGGTGATGAGACTGAGCACCGACTGGCTGACAGCCAGATTGCCGGCCGTGGCAATGGCAATCAGGCGCTCCCCGGGCTTCAGGAAGACATGCAGTTTACGGTAGGTCGCGATATTGTCGAGACCGGCGTTCGTGCGCGTATCCGCGATCAGGACGAGCCCTTCCTGGACGAGGATCCCAACACAATAGGTCATTCGGTCCCCCTGGGGCCGTCGATTCTTATCATGCGCAAATTCTGAGCGCGTTATGAACCGGATGTATACACGAAGTCCACCGGATTTGAGCCGATGAAAGGTCGCACCGTCCTTGCAGGCGGGAAGGGGGGCGGCTTGGGCGGCCACCCCGTCCGTTCCGGAAAATAAACTCGCGTCCGGCCCTTCGTCCTTGCGAACGGGTGGCCGGGCGACGCGAGCATAGGCCTGTCGGGCGAGCGCGCCTAGTCCCCGTTGGCCTCGCCATCGATCATGGCAATGGACGGATCGGCCTCGACGCGGACGGACATGGTCAGCGTCTCCTCGGCCGAGCCGTAGGTGCTCGCCCGGATGGCCATGACGGCGGGATGATCCAGACCGCTGGCGGCACGCACATGGCAGTCCCCCGGGCAGCAGGCGAGCGTCGGGTCGAAGCCGACCCAGCCCAGATGCGGCACCTGCGCCTCGACCCAGGAATGCCGGGATTCGGCGACCGCGCCGGGCTTCTCGGTATCATGGAGATAGCCGTTGACGAAGCGGGCGGGGATGCCGAGATGCCGGGCGGCCACCAGGAACAGGTGGGCAAGGTCGCGCGGCTGGCCCTGACGGGCGGAGAAGATCACCCCCGCCGTCACCTCCGGTCCGACCTTGGGCGCCACCAGCCGGATCCGCTCGTTGATGGCCGCGTTGAGCGCATGCAGCTGCACCAGCTCGTCCTTCGACCCGCTCGCCACCTTGTCGGCGAAGGCGCGGATGTCGTCATTGGCCATGGTGAGCGGCGTTTCGCGCAGGAAGAGGCTCGCCGGCAGCCGGTCCACGCTGGAGCGGATGATGCCGTCGGTATCCTCGGTCTCCACCTCACCGGCCACATTGATGGCGAGGGCCTCGATCGGACCGTCCACCGAGAAGGTGTAGGTGAGGTTGCCGAACGGGTCCTCGATCGGGACCATGCGGCAGTCGGCGGAAACGTCCACCCGCCAGTCGATCACATACTGGCCGGCATGACTGCGGGGGGTGACCCGCAGTACCTGGATCGTCTGGGATGCCGGACGATCATAGGTGAACTCGATATCGTGAGAGATTCGAATGCGCATGAATTCCGCCTCCGCCGCCTGGGGTGCGCGCGGACAATGGCTCCCGGTGACCCGGAAGCTCAGACCAGATACTGTTCCGTGATCGCAGCGCCGAGCTTGTTGTTCTCGGCGAGGAACTCGGTCAGGAATTCGTGCAGCCCGGCATCGAAGACGTGCTGGATGTCCATGTTCTGGAGCTTGGCAAAGCTCGTCCGGGCAATGCGCTGGGCCGGACCCTGGCGACCATAGGCCCGCGCCAGAAGGTCCAGATGACGGGTGACGTTCTCGTAGCAGCTGGCCAGCGAGCGCGGCATCTCGGTCCGGAGGATCAGGAGATCCGCCACGAGCCACGGCCGCAGGCTGGTCCGGTACACCCAGTGATAGCTGGTCAGCGCCGACACCGAGCGCAGGATCGACGACCAGTGGAAGTAGTCGAGACCGCCGCCCACCTGCTCGCCTTCCGGCAGCAGCACATGATATTTCACGTCCAGGATGCGGGCGGTGGAATCGGCCCGCTCCAGATAGACGCCGAGCCGGG
>JBBSSF010000540.1:0-2880 GCA_038242345.1 Hyphomicrobiales bacterium | reverse complement strand
CCTCCCGGTGCGCCACCTCCAGAAACACCGTCAGATGCCGGAGCCGGATGCGCGGATCGGCCATGTCCTCCCCCTTCTCTCGCCCGTCTCCGGACGCAATCATAACTCCCGGGTTATGAAAAGCCCGATGAAATTGAATTTTACATAACTGAAGGAAGCGGGCACCTTGCCCGGCGACAGAGCACGGCCGGCCCCGACGGGCGAGACGGACCGGCCGGCGGGAGACCCGCAGACGGGGAGGAGACGAGAGCCATGACCGACCAGCCGACACCGCTGGAACAGGCCGGCGAGACCATCCGGCGCACGGTTCTGGGCGATGCTCATGTGGACCGCTCCAAGGCCAACCGCACCCCGTTCGACGAGCCGTTCCAGACCCTCATCACGCGCTCGGCCTGGGGCACGGTGTGGACGCGGCCGGAAATTTCGCTGCGCGAGCGCTCGATGCTGACCATCGCCCTGCTGGCTGCCCTCGGCCACCATGAGGAGCTGGCTATGCATCTGCGGGCCACCCGCAACACCGGCGCCAGCCCGGAGGACATCCGCGAGGCGCTGCTGCACGTGGCCATCTATGCCGGCGTGCCGGCTGCCAATGCCGCCATCGGCATTGCCAAGAAGGTCTATGCCGAGATGGCCGCCGCCGACGCGGCGCAATAAGCTTTCCTCAACAAGAAACCCGCGCCGTCACGCTCGACTGACGGACGCCCGTCACATGATTTTTCCGGGAGACCGCCCCAATGAAGTTCACGCCCCTTGATCCGGCGTCCCAGCCGAAGTTCATCTTCCCGTTCTACAAGTCCACCGTGCTGCGCGGGCCGACCCAGACGCCGGTGCACATCCCCCAGGGCCTCGGCGAGACGCGCGGGCCGCTGTTCGGCAGGGAATGGGTCGGCCCCCTCGACAGCGACCTGACCCGCAATGGCCGGCTGAATGGCGAGCCGCTCGGCGAGCGCATCATCGTCACCGGCCGGGTGCTGGACGAGATGGGCCGTCCGGTGCGCAACACCGTGGTGGAAGTCTGGCAGGCCAACGCCACCGGCCGCTACATCCACAAGGTGGACCAGCATGATGCGCCGCTGGATCCGAACTTCCGCGGCTCCGGCCGCTGCGTCACCGATGACGCGGGCCGCTACAGGTTCATGACCATCAAGCCGGGTGCCTATCCCTGGGGCAACCATCACAATGCCTGGCGCCCGAACCACATCCACTTCTCGCTGACCGGCAACGGCTTCGCCCAGCGCCTCATCACGCAGATGTACTTCCCCGGCGATCCGCTGCTGGAACTGGACCCGATGTACTGCTCGGTGCCGGCGCAAGCGGCGTCGCGCCTGGTCTCGAAGTTCGATCTGGACGTGACCGTGCCGGACTACGCCCTCGGCTACACCTTCGACATCGTGCTGCGCGGCCGCGAGGCGACCCCGATGGAGAAGTGAGGAGCGCCGCTTCTCTCTCTTCCTCCCCGCCCCGCCAGATCCTGACGCGAGACCCGACCATGACCGCCAACATGCTGCCGCAGACGCCCTCCCAGACGGTGGGCCCCTATTTCGCCTATGGCATCACCGCCGCCCAGTATGGCTATGACTGGAACCAGCTCGCCGGTGGCGTGCTGGTGCGCGACGACACCCCCGGCACCCGGATCCGCCTGGAAGGCCGCGTGCTCGATGGCAACGGCCAGCCGATCAACGACGCCGTGGTGGAAATCTGGCAGGCCGACGCCGCCGGCGCCTATCCGGGCGAGGCCGCCTTTGCCGACCAGACAGCCTTCCATGGCTATGGCCGCTTCGGCACCGGCACGCTGCCGGGCAATCTCTACCGCTTCGACACCGTGAAGCCGGGCGCCGCCGACGGCGCACCGCACCTGAACCTCGTGGTGATGATGCGCGGCCTGCTGATCCATGCCTACACCCGGGTCTATTTCGCCGATGAAGCCGCGGCGAACGCGACCGATCCGGTGCTGGCGCTGGTGCCGGAGGCGCGCCGCGGCACCCTGATCGCCGGAAAGACCGAGACCCCGGCCGGCATCGTCTACAAGCTCGACATCCACATGCAGGGCCCCGACGAGACGGTGTTCTTCGACTTCTGATAAAGTCCCGCCGGGAGGCCGGCGCATCATTCATCCGGGTTTCTCAAGGGACCGGGGGTCCCTTGAGGCAGGGGGCTGCGGGGAACTGCGGTCCCCCGCATTCATTTCGAGGCCGCCATGACCGTCTCCCCCTTCGATTCCGCCTTCCTCGGCCCTCTCGTCTCCGATCCCGAGATCGCCGCGCTGTTTTCCGATGAGGCGCGTCTCCGGGCGATGCTGGCCGTGGAAGCGGCGCTGGCCCGGGCGGAAGGACGCACGGGCACGATTCCCGCCGACGCCGCCGCACGCATTTCCGAGGTCGCCCTCAGCTTCGTGCCCGATGCGGCGGGTCTTGGCGCGGGCGTCGCCACCGATGGCGTGCCGGTGCCGGCCCTGGTCAAGGCGCTGCGGGCCGCCGTCGGCGCGCCGCATGCCAGCTTCGTGCACTGGGGTGCCACCAGCCAGGACATCGTCGACACCGCCTTCGTGCTCCAGGCGCTGGCCATTCTCGACCTCCTCACCACCCGCACGAAGCTGATTCTGGCCGGTCTCGCCCGTCTGGCCGACCAGCACCGCGCCACGGTGATGCCCGGCCGCACCCGCTATCAGCAGGCCACCCCCACCACCTTCGGCCTCACCGCCGCCGTCTGGGGGGCACCCCTCATCCGCACCCTCGACCGGCTGGCGGAGCTGCGGCCACGTCTGGCGCTCCTTTCCTTCGGCGGTGCCAGCGGCAATCTCTCTGCACTGGGGGCCGATGCGCTCGCCGTCGAGCAGGCCTTCGCCGATGAGCTCGGCCTCGCGATCCCGCCCGTGCCGTG
>JBBSSF010000539.1:0-2897 GCA_038242345.1 Hyphomicrobiales bacterium | reverse complement strand
GTCGCCCTCAACTGCGGCGGCCTCTCGCGGGATCTCCTGACCAGCGAGCTGTTCGGCTATGCCGAGGGCTCCTTCACCGGCGCCCGCAAGGGCGGGATGCGCGGCAAGATCGAGGCGGCCGATGGCGGCACCCTGTTCCTCGACGAGATCGGCGAGATGCCGCTCGATCTCCAGCCGCTGTTCCTGCGGGTGCTGGAGGAACGCGAGGTCTGCCGCATCGGCGAGACCCAGGCGCGCAAGGTGAATTTCCGCCTGGTGGCGGCCACCAACCGGGATCTGCGGCGCGAGGTCGAGGAGGGGCGGTTCCGGCTCGATCTCTATTATCGCGTCTCGGTGGTGGGGCTGCCGATCCCGTCCCTGCGCGAGCGGCGCAGCGACATCCCGGAACTCGCCGAGCATTTCATCGACCAGCTCGCCGAGCGCCATGGCCTGCCGCCCTGCCGCATCTCCACCGCGGTGATGGACCGGCTGATGCGCCATGACTGGCCGGGCAACATCCGCGAGCTGCGAAATGTCATGGAGGCCATGCTGCTGACGGCCGCCGGCCCCGACCTGACGCTCGCCGACCTGCCGCCGGAAATCACCGCCGGCACGCCCGAGGCCCCGGGCTTCTCGGCGGCGCCGGGCGGGCTGACGGCCATCGAGCTTGCCGAACGGGAGGCGATCCTCACCATGATCCGCGCCTGCCGGGGCAATCTCACCGAGGTCGCCCGCCGGCTGGGGCTCGCCAAGAGCACGGTCTATGCGAAGCTGAAGAAGTTCGGGCTGGAACTGAGCGTCTCGGAAAGCCGGCTCTGACGTCGCCCCTCCCTGCGGGGCGGGGCCCGGAGGTCCGCGAAAGGGCCTTCGGGCGGCGGCGCGGGAAGGCTGTTCGGCCTCGCGTGCGGCCGCAGAGGCGGTCCGTCAGGGGCGGCGGGCGCTTCAGGCGGTCGCCTCCGGCGAAAGTTCCAGATGCAGGAACCGGTTGAAAGGGCTTGCCGCATAGTCCGCGACGGCGGGGCCGGGGACGAAGCCGAAGCGGCGATAGAGGGCAAGCGCCGGCTCGAAGGCCGGTCCGGATCCCGTCTCCAGGCTCAGCCGGCGATAGCCCCGGGCGCGGGCCAGATCGACCAGATGGGTGAGGATCGCGCTGCCGGCGCCGGTGCGCAGCCGGGCCGGATCGGTGCGCATGGACTTGATCTCCCCGGCAAGCGGCGAGAGCGCCCGCAGCGCGCCGCAGCCGAGGAGGCTGCCGCCGTCCCAGAGCGTGAGGAAGGTGATATCCGGCCGCTTCAGCCCCGACAGGTCGAGGGCGAACACGCTGCCCGGCGGCGAGCTGGCGTGCATGCCGGCCAGATGCAGCCGCAGGAGGGCGCGCACCTGCGGATCCTCGAAATCTCCGGGGCGGATCTTCATGCGGGCATCCTCACGATGACGAGATAGACGGCCGGCCCGGGCCCGGGGCTCCCGAAGCCGGAAGAGCCGGTCAGCCGGTAGCGCAGGCAGTCGCCGGGGCCGAGGCGGTGAGTCTCGTCGCCGACCGTCAGCAGGAGCGTGCCGGACAGCACCACGACATGATGCTCCAGCCCCATCACCGGCGGCCGGTCATAGGGGATCCGGGCCCCGGCCGGCAGCTCGCCGCGGATGATCTCCACGGCATAGCCGGCCATGGGCGGCGCGATCACCGTGCGGCGGAAGCCGGTTTCCGGATCCTCCCACAGCGGCGCCCGGTCGGCCCGCATCAGGGCCGGCGCCGTCTCCTCCACCCCCATCAGCAGGCGCGACAGGGTGAGGCCGAAGACACCACACAGGCCCCCGAGCACATGGGCCGTCGGGCTGGTCTCGCCCCTCTCAATGCGCGACAGCGTCGCCCGGCTGATGCCGGCGCGCTCGGCAAGCTCGTCGAGGGTCAGGCCCTGCTGCCGGCGGATCTCGCCGATGCGTCGGGCCAGGCGATCGTCCAGAGACGGGGGCGTATCGGAAATTCCCATATCCGGGAATTTATCTCATTTCCGATCCGCCGCCAAGGCGGGAGTGGGTGTGCTCTCCGGCAAACAGAAAGGCCCGCCGGAGAGGCGGGCCCTGTCGGAAGCGTGGGGGCAGGCAGCGGGACACGCTCAGGCGAGCCGGAGGCCGCCCGCCTGACCGCTGGCGCCGAGGGCGGAGACCACGGTGGAGACGATGCCGCGGGCATCGAGCCCGGCATGGGCGATCATCGCATCGGGCTTGTCCTGGTCCATGAACAGGTCCGGCAGCACCTTGGCGCGGATCTTGAGGCCGCGATCGAGGAAGCCGTCTTCGGCCAGCGCATGCAGCACATGGGAGCCGAAGCCGCCGATGGAGCCTTCCTCGACGGTCACCAGCACCTCGTGCTCCCGGGCCAGCCGGCGCAGCAGCTCGCGGTCCAGCGGCTTGGCGAAGCGCATGTCGGCCACCGTGGTGGAGAGCCCGAGGGCGCCCAGTTCGTCGGCGGCGATCAGGCAGTCCTTCAGCCGGGTGCCCAGCGAGAGCAGGGCGACCTTGCTGCCTTCGCGGATGACGCGACCGCGGCCGATCTCCAGCGGCTGGCCGCGCATCGGCATTTCCGCGCCGACACCTTCGCCGCGGGGGAAGCGGAAGGCGATCGGCCCCGCATCATAGGCGGCGGCGGTTGCCACCATGTGGACGAGTTCCGCCTCGTCGGCGGCGGCCATCACCACCATGTCCGGCAGGCAGGCGAGGAAGGCGATGTCGATCGGATCTTCGATGAAACCGCCGACCGCTATGGCCGTCTCGACGTACTCATCAACAACGCGGGCATCACCGTCTTCCGACCACTGCAGTCCTTGAGCATCGACGACTTCGACCGCGTGATGCGCACCAACGTACGGGGGCCATTCCTCTGTGCCCGGCGCGCAGCTGCGAAAATGCGTCGGCAG
>JBBSSF010000538.1:0-2898 GCA_038242345.1 Hyphomicrobiales bacterium | reverse complement strand
GGGGCGCCGGGATCGGCAACGGGCCGGGATTCGGCGATGGGGCGCGACGGGGAGGGCGGCATCCGGTCCGGGCTGGTCCGGGCGTGGGTGGCCGGCAACGGTCCCGGGGGCGGCAGGGCCTCATCCTCTGCGGGACTGCGGAACGCGCCGCAGGCCGGGCAGATCGCGCTGTCAGAATAGAGGGGTTCGCCGCATCGGGAGCATCTGAAGGGTGCCGTTGCCACCAGTCCGCCTTTCCGGTCTGTCCTTCCGGATCAGGATGGGAGCATTCACCGAAGGGGGCACCGATTGCAAGGCCCGGCTGTTCCGGGCATCCGCTGCGGCCGGGCGGAGGCGATCCCCGCCGGCCCTGCGGGCCCGGGTCACGCGATCTGGTGGAAGAGGCTCGCGACCAGCAGCAGCAGGCCGACGGCCGCTTCCGGCCGGTGGGTGCGGCCGGGGGCTGCAAGATGTCCGGCCGCAATGGCCAGCGCCGTCACCACCGCGCCGGAGGCGGCCGGGAGGCCGGTGACCGCGCTCCACACCAGCGCGCCCGCCAGAAGCTGCGCGACATGGCCGGGCACGGGGCGGAGCGCTGCCGGCAGCATCCCGCCGGCCACAACGGCGAGGGCGGCGAAGACGGCGGCCAGGAAGACGAGCGCCGGCGCCACGCCGGCCGCAAGGATCGCGGCCAGCACCGATGCGGCCAGTGCCAGCACGGCCCCCGGCCCCTGTCGTCTCCCCACCTCTGCCTCCGCCATCATCTCGTCTCTTCTCCCGCCGCGGCGGCTTTCCGGTCCGATCCGATCAATTACGTACACCGTCGCCTCCCCGATGAGCAAGTGCGAATTAATTGCAATATAGGCTGGGACGCCCCTGCGGTCGAGAGGGCAGGCGGACCGGGCGCGGCCGGCCCGGGCGGGCGGGCGCACCGGCCTGCGGACCATGCGGAGGGCTGGGGATTGCTGTTGCCGAAATCGTGCCGATCGCTATAGTGCGCGCCAACCGATTCCCTTTACGCCGCGGACTTCAGCCCTCCTGCCGAAGCCCGTTTTTGGTGCTGCCCGGCTCCACATAGCGAATCGGCCGGGCTGTCGCACCGCGCCGCCCCGAGGCCTCCATGCAACTGCGCAATATCGCCATCATCGCCCACGTTGACCACGGCAAGACCACGCTTGTCGACAAGCTGCTGCAGCAGTCGGGCACCTTCCGCGAGAACCAGCGCGTGGCCGAGCGGGCCATGGACTCCAACGATCTGGAGCGCGAGCGCGGCATCACCATCCTGGCGAAGGTGACGTCGGTGATGTGGAAGGACACCCGCATCAACATCGTCGACACCCCCGGGCACGCCGATTTCGGCGGCGAGGTGGAGCGCATCCTCCACATGGTGGACGGTGCCATCGTTCTCGTCGACGCCGCCGAAGGTCCGATGCCGCAGACCAAGTTCGTGCTCGGCAAGGCCCTCAAGGTCGGCCTGCGCCCGATTGTCGTCATCAACAAGATCGACAAGCCCGACGAGCGCCATGACGAAGTGCTGAACGAGATCTTCGATCTGTTCACCGCTCTCGACGCCAACCACGAGCAGCTCGACTTCCACGTCCTCTATGGCTCTGCCAAGGAAGGCTGGATGGCCCACGACCCGCACGGTCCGAAGGGCTCCATCGGCCCGCTGCTCGACATGGTGCTGTCCCATGTCCCGGCGCCGTCGGTCGACGAGGGCCCGTTCCGCCTGCTGGCCACCACCATCGAGGCGAACCCGTTCCTCGGCCGCATCCTCACCGGGCGCGTTCGTTCGGGCGTGGTGAAGCCGAACATGGCCGTGCGCGCCCTGTCGCGCGATGGCAAGGTGGTCGAGACCGGCCGCATCTCCCAGGTTCTGGGCTTCCGGGGTCTGGAGCGGGTGCCGGTGGAAGAGGCCCAGGCGGGTGACATCATCGCCATCGCCGGCCTGACCACCGCCACGGTGGCCGACACCATTGCCGAACCGACGGTCAGCGAGCCGCTGTCGGCCCAGCCGATCGACCCGCCGACCCTGTCGATGACCTTCCGCGTCAACGATGGCCCGCTGTCGGGCACCGAGGGCGACAAGGTCCAGAGCCGCGTCATCCGCGAGCGCCTGCTGAAGGAAGCCGAGGGCAACGTCGCCCTGAAGGTGGCCGAAGGCAAGGACAAGGACTCCTTCGAGGTGTCCGGCCGTGGCGAACTCCAGCTCGCCATCCTGATCGAGACCATGCGCCGCGAGGGCTTCGAGCTCACCGTCGGCCGTCCCCAGGTCGTGCTCTCCAAGGACGAGAACGGCGATCTGCTGGAACCGATCGAGGAAGTCATCATCGACGTGGACGAGGAGCATGCCGGCGCCGTGGTGTCGAAGCTCTCCGAGCGCCGCGCCGACATGATCGAGATGCGCCCGTCCGGTGGCGGCCGCATGCGTCTGGTGTTCCACGCACCGACCCGTGGCCTGATCGGCTACCAGTCGGAACTGCTGTCGGACACCCGTGGCACCGCCATCATGAACCGGCTGTTCCACTCCTACGCCCCGTTCAAGGGCGAGATCCCCGGCCGCCGCAACGGCGTGCTGATCTCGAACTCGCCGGGCGAGGCCACCCAGTATGCGCTCTTCAATCTGGAAGATCGCGGCCCGATGATGATCGAGCCGGGCTGGAAGGTCTATGAGGGCATGATCATCGGCGAGCACTCCCGGGGCAACGACCTGGAAGTGAACGTGATGAAGGCGAAGAAGCTGTCCAACGTCCGCTCGACTTCCAAGGACGAGGCGCTGACGCTGACCCCGCCGATCAAGATGACTCTGGAAAAGGCCCTGGCCTATATTCAGGACGACGAGCTGGTGGAGGTCACCCCGCTGTCGATCCGCCTGCGCAAGTCCGTGCTGGATCCCAACGATCGCAAGCGCGCCGTGCG
>JBBSSF010000537.1:0-2899 GCA_038242345.1 Hyphomicrobiales bacterium | reverse complement strand
CTGTTATTTTTAAATCGCGGGGGGGAGGTGGGGAGCCCGTCGGGCGTCCGGGGGGGGGCGGGGGGCAGCAGCCCCCAAGGCGGTGTCAGGCCGGATTGACCTCGACGGTCACGTGCGACAGCCCCGGCACATCGCAAAGCCGGGCCTTGTAGCTCTCCGGCGGCGCGCCGCTCGCCGATGACAGCGCGACGATGGCCGCGCAGTGGCCGGGGCCGATCTGCCAGACGTGGACGTCGCTCACCTGATCGCCGCCGGTTTCCAGAAGGGTGCGGATGCGGGTGACGAGGGCGCCGCGGTCCGGGGTGCGGTCGGTGAGCACGGCGCCGGAGTCGCGCATCAGGCCGACGGACCAGCGGGCGATCACCAGCGCGCCGACCACGCCCATCACCGGGTCCGGCCACAGCCAGCCATAGAAGCGGCCGAGCACGAGGGCGGCAATCGCCAGAACCGACGTCAGCGCATCGGCCAGCACGTGCAGATAGGCGGCGCGCAGATTGTTGTCCCGGACCGGGCCGTCATGGTCATGGTCATGGTCATGGTCATGGGACGCATGGGGATGGGCGGCGTGGCCGTGCGCATGACCGTGCGCGTGGCCATGGTGATGGGGATCGTCCTTCAGCAGCCAGGCGCTCACGAGATTGACGGCGAGCCCGAGCACGGCGACGGCGATGGCCTGATCGAAGTCGATGGGCACCGGGGCGGCGAGGCGGACGAGGCTTTCCCAGCCGATGAGCAGGGCGACGAGCGCCAGCACCACGGCGCTGGCAAAGCCGGCGAGATCGCCGATCTTGCCGGTGCCGAAGGTGAAGGCGGGGTCGTCGGCATGGCGGCGGGCGAAGCCATAGGCGAGCGCCGCGATCAGCATCGCGCCGGCATGGGTGGACATGTGCCAGCCATCGGCCACCAGCGCCATGGACCCGAACACGGTGCCGGCGACGATCTCGGCGACCATCATGGTGGCCGTCAGCACGATGACCAGCCACACCTTGCGGGCGTTGCGGTCATGGTCGGCGCCGAGAAAGCTGTGGGCATGGCAGGAGGGAACGGGCGCGGCCGCAGCAGCGGACATGGCAGACAACTCCGGAAATTCCGAGGCCGGACGGCGCCTCAACGCAGATAGGTGCGGATCACGTCGACGAGTTCTTCGGCGCCGAGCGCGCGCTCTTCCGCCGTCTCGCCGCCGAGCACATGCTCGCGCAGATGATCTTCCATCAGCTCGGCCGTCAGCCCGCCCACCGCGCCCCGCACCGAGGCGACGAGCTGGAGCACGTCGCCACAGGGGGCATCGGCCATGAGCCCGCGCTCGATGGCCTCCACCTGGCCCTTGAGGCGCCGGACCCGGGCAATCAGCTTCGCCTTGTCGCGGATCGTATGGGACATGACCGGCCTCCGCCATCCGAGAGATCACATAGGGGGATAGGGTATTCGGGCCAATCCGGCAAGCGCCTTCCGGCGACGGCACTCCCTCTCCTCCGGCGAGCCCGCGTCCGGTGGGAGCCACCTCCGCAAGGCAGGACGACAATAATCCGCGAATCCGGACCATGTCTCCCCGGACGCCCCGCGCCGGCGCACCCCAAGGCCCCCGGACCGCTGGCGCAGGCACCCCGCCGGCCGCGGACGCGAAGGCACCATGGCATCTGTCCGCCACCGGCCTGCGGCCAACATACCCCTCCCCTCTATATGGAGAACGCACTCCCGGTCCAGACCGGCCGTCGCCGGGCTGCAACGAACGGAGCATTTCGTTTCCCGGGATAGGAAATCCTGAAATGAAAATCCTGTTTCCCTGCTCTGCTATCCGGAGAAACAGAATTTCCCTGTCGCCGATGCGCGGGCGAGCCCGCGCTTTGTCCGCTGCGGCGGCTGTTCCTATGCTTGGCCTCACCCGGAAATGCCCCGGCCGGTTGCCGGATCCCAAGGAGCCTGCCATGAGCCTGCTGTCCTCCGACGCGCGCGATCGAATGTCCGGCGGCGACGATCCCCTGCCCGGCCTGCCGCCGGCGGCAAGGCGGCGGCCGCGGCTGATCCTGCCGGGGCTCGACGGCTCGGGGCCCGGCCACTGGCAGCATCACTGGGCGGCGACGGATCCCGACGCCATCCTGGTGGAGCAGGAAAACTGGAGCCGGCCGGATCTTTCCGCCTGGACCGAACGGCTGCTGGCGGCCATCGGCCGGCATCCGGGCGCGCTCATCATCGCCCATTCGCTGGCCTGCGTGCTGACGGCCCACACGGCCACGCGCTTTGCCGGCCTGCCGATTGCCGGCGCCCTGCTGGTGGCGCCGGCCGATGTGGACTGTCCCAACTGTGCGCCGGAGCGCATCCGCGCCTTCGCGCCGATCCCGGTCGCGCGCCTGCCCTTCCCGACGACCGTCGTCGGCAGCCACAACGACCCCTACATGACCTTCCCCCGCGCCCGGGCGCTGGCGGAGGGCTGGGGCGCCGAGTTCGTGGATCTCGGCCATGCCGGCCACATCAACATCGCCGCCGGCTTCGGCCCGTGGCCGCGCGGCTTCCGGCTGGCGGGTGAGCTGGAGGCGCGCATCGACGCCGCGGCCCCCTGCGCCCGCATCGCCTGATACCAGGCGCACGAAGTGCTGACCGCACCCGAGCGCCTGAAGATCAGCAGATTTCTCATATGCCCGAAGGACATAAGAAATCTGCATCGGAATACCAAAGAGTCCTCTTCGAGGATCTTTGGTATGAGCGACTGTCTTTCCGGTCAAGCGCTTTGCCATGGGCGTTTGTCCCTGAGGATGGCGTTGAGGATGACGAGGAGACGTCTGGCGACGGCAAGAAGGGCGAGCATCTTGGGCTTTCCCGCTTGGAGCAGGCGTCCGTAGAAGGCCTTGAGGACGGGGTTGTGCCGGGTGGCGACGAGAGCCGCCATGAACAGGACCGTCCG
>JBBSSF010000536.1:0-2903 GCA_038242345.1 Hyphomicrobiales bacterium | reverse complement strand
TGGCATCGTCCATCCCGTTTCCGAACCGGCTGGGGGCGGCCGACGAGTTCGCCGCGCTCGCCCTGCATGCCGTCGAGAACACCTATCTCAACGGCGAGGTGATCCGCATCGACGGCGCCCTGCGCCTGCCGCCGCGCTGACGGGGAGGGGGCATGAGCACCAAATTCCGCGTTCTGCGCCAGATCAAGATCGAGTTCGGCGACTGCGATCCGGCCGGGATCGTCTTCAACCCGCGCTATTTCGCCTTCTTCGATGCCGGCACCATGGCGCTGATGGAAGCGGCACTCGGCGCGGGCAAGAAGGACATTCTGGACCGCTTTGGCTTCAAGGGCTGGGCGGTCGGCGAGACCGGCGCCAAGTTCTTCATTCCGTGCAGCTATTCCGAGATCATCGGGGTGGAGTCGACCCTCGTCGAGTTCGGCCGCTCGACCTTTGTCGTTGAGCACCGGGTGCTGAAGGATAGCGGCGCGGTGGCGGTGGAGGGCCGGGAGACCCGTGTCTGGATCGGCCTCCACCCGGACGACCCGAAGCGGATGAAGGCCCTGCCGATTCCCGATGCGGTGCGCGACGCCTTTGCCGGCGACTTTGCCGAGCCGATCCGCGTTCCCTGAGGCCGGAATTCAAATCGTGCATGCAGAAAGGCCCGGTGTTCGCGCCGGGCCTTTTCTTTTTGCGCGCTATCAGGCAAGCCGTGAAAGAGGGGACTTGAAGAGAAAATATTATTTTTCAATAGGATATGAAATTCGTGTGCGCATTGCGCCCGCAGCGTACGCATTTTTTCGGAGGGCATGCGATTCTTATTCTTGCATTCATGATCGGATGTCCCTAAGGTCGAACCAGTCCAGATCAAACGATGGTCCCCGACGGAAGTAGCTCCCCGCAGAGGCGGCCTCTTCCAGAAGAATAAAGAACCGGGGACCCATTATCGGGAGGCGACGATGGGTGGGGCGAAGACCTTTCCGCTCAATGCGTGGTATGCGGCGGCGTGGGATACGGAGCTGAAGCATCAGCTTCTGCCGCGCACCATCTGCAACAAGAAGCTCGTCTTCTATCGCCGTTCCGATGGTCGCGTCGTTGCGCTTGAGGATGCCTGCTGGCACCGCCTGCTGCCGCTCTCCAAGGGCCATCTGCAGGGCGATGACCTGGTGTGCGGCTATCATGGCCTGGTGTTCGAATCCTCGGGCCGCTGCGTGCAGATGCCGTCCCAGGAGACGCTGAACCCGTCGGCCTGCGTGCGCTCCTATCCGGTGGTCGAGCGGCATCGCTTCGCCTGGATCTGGATGGGCGATCCGGCGCTGGCCGATCCGGACAAGATCCCGGACATGCACTGGAATGATGATCCGGAATGGGCCGGCGACGGCCGCACCATCTATGCCAAGTGCGACTACCGCCTTGTCATCGACAACCTGATGGACCTGACCCACGAGACCTTCGTGCACGGCTCGTCCATCGGCAACCGCGCCGTGGCCGAGGCGCCCTTCGAGGCGACCCACACCGAGCGCACCGCTGTCGTCACCCGCTGGATGGAAGGCATCGACGCGCCGCCCTTCTGGCGTCGCAATCTCGGCAAGCCCGGCCCGGTGGACCGCTGGCAGATCATCACCTTCCAGGCGCCGTGCACCGTCACCATTGATGTGGGCGTGGCCGTTGCCGGCACTGGCGCCCCCCAGGGCGACCGCTCCCAGGGTGTCTCCGGTCAGGTGCTGAACACCATCACCCCCGAGACCGACACCACCTGCCATTATTTCTGGAATTTCTGCCGCAACTGGGATCTGCGCAATCAGGCGCTGACCAACGAGATCCGGGAAGCCATCACCGGCGTGTTCGCCGAGGACGAGGTGATCCTGGAGGCCCAGCAGCAGGCGATCCTCGATCATCCCGACCGGGTGTTCTACAACCTGAACATCGACGCGGGGGCGCTGTGGGCGCGGCGGCAGATCGATCGCATGATCGCCGAGGAGCGCGGCCCCCGTCTGATGGCTGCGGAATAAGCCCGGCGGCAGCCGGCGGGAGAGGGATCATGGCGGACGACGCACGGCTCACCCAGATGGAACGGGCGCAGCTTGGTCTTCGCCAGATGATCCTCGCCGGCGAACTCGCTCCGGGCGAGCGGGTGTCGGAGCTGGCCATGGTCGACCGGCTCGGCGTGTCGCGCACGCCGGTCCGGCTGGCGCTGGCGGCACTGGCCGACGAAGGGCTGGTGGAGGCCGGAAGCACCGGCGGCTTCACGGTGGCGAGCTTCACCGAGGCCGACATGTATGACGCCATCGAGCTGCGCGGCACTCTTGAGGGGCTGGCGGCGCGCATGGCGGCTGCCCGTCGCCCCGGCCGCACCGAGCTGGCGCCGCTCAGGGACTGCGTCGGCAGTCTCGATGCGGTGATCGGCCGGCGCGATCAGGGCCCGGAGACCTTCGCCGACTATATCCGCCTCAACACCCAGTTTCACGCGGTGCTGGTCGATCTCTCGGGCAGCCCCATGGTGAAACGCCAGATCGCCCGGGTGACGGCCCTGCCTTTTGCTGCCCCCAATGCTTTCGTCCGTCTTCAGGCCGACCTGCCGGAATCGCGCCACATCCTCATCGTGGCGCAGGACCAGCACCGCCAGATCCTCGATGCGGTCGAAAATGGCGAGGGCTGGCGGGCCGAAGACATCGCCCGGGAGCACGCCCGCATGGCCCGGCGCAACCTTCAGGTCGCGCTGCGCAATCGGGAAACCCTCAGTCAGGTGCCGGGCGCGGTGCTGATCCGCGCCGGGTGATTTGGGGGCGTTTGCCCCCAAGCCCCCAAGCGGGAGGCGCAGCCTCCCACACCCTCCAGTTTTTCTTTCAGGATGTGGAGCCCCGGCTGCGTCGGCAGGATGTCCGGGCCGGCGAGTGTGTGGCCGCGTCCTCGGCGGGCAGCCG
>JBBSSF010000535.1:0-2909 GCA_038242345.1 Hyphomicrobiales bacterium | reverse complement strand
GTACATATTTCAGAGCTTCCTTTTTCAACATCCCGATTTCAGGACGACACGATTTTTCAGCATGCTCCAGTTTGTCTTTTTCCGCACCGCGGGCGGCAATGAGCCCGTGCGTGACTGGCTATCCACCCTGTCAGCAGACGACCGGAAGTCCGTCGGCTTTGATCTCCGGACCGTTCAGGCCGGCTGGCCGGTCGGGATGCCGGTCTGCCGCCCGCTCGGAGACGGCCTTTATGAAGTCCGCACGGCCATCTCCGACCGCCGCACGGTCCGCGTCCTCTTCCTGCTGTCCGGCAACACCCTCGTCGCGCTGCATGGCTTCGTGAAGAAAACACAGAAGACACCGGATAGGGAGCTTGCCGTCGCCCGCCAGCGGCAAGCGGACTATCTCCGCTCGCTTCAACCCTGAACACATGCAGAAGGTACAAGGTTCTCGGAGACAGAGGACGTCGGGATTATCAAAATAACACACCTCGTGACCCTCAAGCGCACAGGTTATATCTTGTCCGATTCTCATCCAAATCACGGCTCCTCGCTCGAAGATTTTCTGCAGGAAGAAGGCATTCTCGACGAGGCGACAGCGATCGCCAACAAGCGCGTCATTGCCTGGCAGCTGCAGCAGGAAATGGAAAAGCACCAGATTTCCAAGACCCAGATGGCCAGGCGCATGCAGACAAGCCGCGCGCAGCTGGACCGGGTCCTGAACCCGGATGATGGCAACGTCACGCTGGAAACCCTGCAGCGGGCGGCCCATGCCGTCGGCCGCACCCTGCTGGTCGAGCTGCGCTGAGCTTTTCCCACCCCGTTTTTCCCGGTTTGGCGCGGGCACGGGACGTGCTAATCCTCGGGGCGGTTCCCGGGGCCCGGGCGGTTTGCCCGGCCGGGACGATCCCATCCCCCGCGAGGGGCCTTCCGCGTCTGGTGCCGGGAGGCCATCGCCTCTCCCGCGCGCCCCTCCCCCGCCGGTCTGCCGGGGATTCCCGGGGCGCCGCCCGTCATCGCCTGCCGTCCGTGGCCGCTCCGCCAGGCCCGCCGGACGGACCGATCGGAGTTCCCTGTTCCCATGACCCACGAGATCCGGCCCGGCCTCCTCCGTCCCGTCCCCGATGTCGACACGATCGTTGCCGGCCGGCGGATGCGGCGCAACCGGCGCACCGACTGGTCGCGCCGGCTGGTGCGCGAGGTGACCGTCACCGTCGACGACCTGATCTGGCCGATCTTCCTCACCGAGGGCAGCAATATCCGCGTGCCGGTGCCCTCCATGCCCGGCGTCGACCGCGTCTCCCCCGATCTCATCGCCCTGGAAGCGGAAAAGGCGGCCAAACTCGGCATCCCGGCCCTCGCCTTCTTCCCCCACACCGATCCGGTGCTGCGCGACGAGACCGCCTCCGAGGCGGTGAACCCCAACAATCTCGTCTGCCGGGCCTGCCGGGCGGTGAAGGATGCCGTGCCGGACATCGGCCTCATCTGCGATGTCGCCCTCGACCCCTACACCTCCCATGGCCATGACGGGCTGATGGTCGGCAACGAGGTGGTGAACGACATGAGCGTCGCCCGCCTTGTCGAGCAGGCGCTGGTGCAGGCCGAGGCCGGCGCCGACGTGATCGCCCCCTCCGACATGATGGACGGCCGGGTGGGCGCCATCCGCGCCGCCCTCGACGCCTCGGGTTTCGGCCACGTGCAGATCATGTCCTATTCGGCCAAGTATGCCTCTGCCTTCTATGGCCCCTTCCGGGATGCCATCGGCTCGGCCAAGGCGCTGAAG
This sequence comes from Hyphomicrobiales bacterium, assembly GCA_038242345.1. GTDB lineage: Bacteria > Pseudomonadota > Alphaproteobacteria > Rhizobiales > Segnochrobactraceae > JBBSSF01. The sequence goes on along the minus strand of JBBSSF010000535.1, from coordinate 1,147 downwards.
GGCGACAAGCGCACCTATCAGATGGACCCGGCCAATGGCGACGAGGCGATCCGCGAGACCGAACTCGACATCGCCGAAGGCGCCGACATGGTGATGGTGAAGCCGGGCCTGCCCTATCTGGACATCCTGTGGCGGGTGAAGCAGACCTTCGCCATGCCCACCTTCGTCTATCAGGTCTCCGGCGAATACGCGATGATCGAGGGTGCGGCACGGGCCGGCTGGATCGACGGCGACCGCGCCATGGTGGAGAGCCTCACCGCCTTCAAGCGCGCCGGCGCCGACGGCATCCTCACCTATTTCGCCCCGCGCATGGCCGAGCGCATCCGCGCCGGGCTCTGACCGCTTCCCGGGCGGGCGGCCTTCCCAAGGGGACGCCGCCCACCCGGAGACATGCCCCGCGCCGCGCGGGCGGACGGGTTGCCGGCTGCCCCGCGGCAACATCCATACCGGGGCATGGCGTGCTCCGGGCCGGCGAGATGGGGACGGTGCCGGGAAAAATCATTTCCCCCACGAGGCGATTCCCCTGCCGCATGTCCCCCATCGGGAAAATCATTCTCCCTTTGCGGGCTCCCATCGAAAGCCGATCCACCTGCCCCCGGGCGCCCGGGCGTGCCATGCTTTGAGTGCGTGGCGGCGGACCGCTAGCCTTCCCGACAGATGATGCGGCGGCCGACTCGAAGGTCTCCGCAAAGAGGTCGGGACGTTTTCCACGATGGTCAATTCCGTTTTCGGTGCGATCGGCACGTCGATCTTCGAAACCATGTCGCGACTGGCGACGGAAACGAAGGCCATCAATCTCGGTCAGGGCTTCCCCGAGGCGCTGGAACCGGCCGCGGTGCTCGAAGCCGCCGCCGAGGCGCTGCGCTCCGGCCCCCAGCAATATCCGCCGATGATGGGCGTGCCCGCCCTCCGGCAGGCGGTCGCCGACAATGCCCGCCGCTTCCTCGGGATCGAGGTCGACTGGGAACGCGAGGTGATGGTGACGTCTGGCGCCACCGAGGCGCTGGCCGACACCTTCCTCGCCCTGCTGAATACCGGCGACGAAGTCATCGTGCTGGAGCCGGCCTATGATTCCTATCCGCCGGTGATCCGCCGGGCCGGCGCCGTGCCGGTGCCGGTGCGGCTCTCGCCGCCGGACGGGGCCCTG
>JBBSSF010000534.1:0-2935 GCA_038242345.1 Hyphomicrobiales bacterium | reverse complement strand
GGTCGCGGCAGTAGATGACCTGGGTGGCGAAGGCTTCGTTGAGCTCGAACAGGCCGACGTCATCGACGGTGAGACCGTGCTTCTCCAGAAGCTTCGGCACGGCGAAGACCGGCCCGATGCCCATCTCGTCCGGGTCGCAGCCGGCAACCGCGATGCCGCGATAGATGCCGAGCGGCGCAAGCCCGCGCCGCTCGGCCTCCCCGGCCTCCATCAGCACGCAGGCCGAGGCGCCGTCGGAAAGCTGGGAGGCGTTGCCGGCGGTGACGAAGCCCCCTTCCCGGAGCCGCATCCCGTCGCGGAACACCGGCACGAGGCTCGCCAGCCCCTCGGCCGTGGTCTCGGGCCGGTTGCCCTCGTCCCTGGTCAGGCGCACCGGCTTGTGGGAGACCGCGCCGGTCGCCCGGTCGACCACCGCCATCACGCTGTCCATGGGCGCGATCTCGGCATCGAAGGCGCCGGCAGCCTGGGCGGCGGCGGTGCGGCGCTGGCTTTCCAGCGCATAGGCGTCCTGGGCCGCGCGCGGCACCTGATAGCGCTCGGAAACGATCTCGGCGGTCTCCAGCATGGACATGTAGATGTCCGGCCGGGTCTCCACGAGCTTCGGGTCCATCGCCCGGGCGAGGTTCATCTCCGGGGTCTGCACCAGCGAGATCGACTCCAGCCCGCCGCCGACGGTGACCGTCATGCCATCGGCCACGATCTGCTTGGCGGCAATCGCAATGGCCATGAGGCCGGAGGCGCACTGCCGGTCGACGGTCATGCCGGCGATCGAGGTCGGCAGCCCCGCCCGCAGGGCCGCCTGCCGGGCGACGTTCATGTAGGTGGAGCCCTGCTGGAGGGCGGCCCCCATCACCACGTCGTCGATCTCGGCCGGATCGACGCCCGCCCGCTCGACGGCCGCGGCGATGGCATGGCCGCCAAGGGCCTGGGCCTGGGTGTCGTTGAAGGCGCCGCGATAGGCCCGGCCGATGGGCGTGCGCGCGGTGGAAACGATGACGGCTTCACGCAAGGGGGTGCTTCCTTCTGCCTGTCGCGGATCAGCCGGCAACCGCCGTCTCGCGCAGGGCAACGGCCATGCGGACGAACTTGTCGGTCTGCTGGAAGGCGTCGGTCAGCACGGTCTCGCCGGCCGGATCGCTGATCTCGCCGAAGTGCGCCGCCACCGCTTCCGGCGTCCACTCGTCCTCGGGCAGCGCGATGCCGGCGGTCTCGGTGACGAGGGTGCGGGCAAAGGAGCCGGCGCCGGCACCGAGGATCACCCGCGAGGGCGCATTCTCGCCGAGGAGGAACAGCACGCCCGGCGTGATCGAGTCCGGCCGCAGCAGCTTCATCGCCTCTTCCGGGATCAGCCCGGCGGTCATGGCGGTGGCAGCCGTCGGCGCCAGGGTGTTGACCCGGATGTTGCTCTTGGCCCCTTCCAGATGCAGCACGTTCATCAGGCCCATCATCGCCGCCTTGGCGGCGCCATAGTTGGACTGGCCGAAATTGCCGTAGAGCCCGGATGCCGACGAGGTGAAGACCAGACGGCCATAGTTCTGGGCGCGCATGATCTCCCAGACCGCCTTGGCGCAATGGACCGTGCCCATCAGATGGACGTCGATCACCTTGCGGAAGTCGGCGAGCTCCATCTTGGCGAAGGTCTTGTCGCGGAGGATGCCGGCATTGGCGACCAGACAGTCGACCCGGCCCCAGGCGTCCATGGCGGCGGCGACCATCGCCTGCACCTGATCGAAATCCGACACGTCGGCCGGGTTGGCCATGGCCTCGCCGCCGGCGGCGCGGATCTCGGCCACCACCCGGTCGGCAGCGGTCTCGCCGGCCGAGGCCGGGGCGAAATCATTGACCACGACCTTGGCCCCGCGGGCAGCAAGCCCGAGGGCATGGGCCCGGCCGAGGCCGTTGCCGGCCCCGGTCACGATCGCCACGCGGCCGTCAAAACGAATGCTCATGTCTTCTTCTCCGGACGATCCGGGAGCGCTTTCCGTTCACCCTGCCTCACGGCAGACGCTCCAGTCTCTTGAAGGGGGCGCATTTTGTTCCTGCGCACCGGGACCCGCTTCGCCTGAAACTGCTTTCGGGCGCGGTCAGGACGGGGCGAGAACGGTCAGGGTCAGCCAGTCGGCGGCAAGCGCCGGCTTGCCCCCGCCCTCGATCTCGACGACCACGGCCAGATGGTTGAGCAGCTCGGTCGGCGACTTCCGCGTCACCCCCGTCAGGGTGAAGGCGCCGCGCACCCGCGCCCCGCTCTTCACCGGCGCGAGGAAGCGCAGCTTGTCGAAACCGTAGTTCACGCCCATCACGCTGCCCTCGATCTCGGGCAGGACCTCGAAGGCCATGACCGACAGCAGCGACAGGGTGAGGAAGCCGTGGGCGATGGTGCCGCCGAAGGGTGTCTGCGCCGCCGCCTCCGGATCGACGTGGATGAACTGATGGTCCCGGGTCGCCGCCGCAAAGGCGTCGATCATCGGCTGGGGGATCTCGATCCAGGACGAGGTGCCGATCAGGGTGCCCTGACGGGCACTCCACGCATCGACGCTGCTGCGGCCGGCCGAGAAGGTCTTGGAGAGAACGGGAGAGGTCATTCCGCTTCCTCGAACAGGTCTTCCACGGCATCGACGCTGATGCCGCCGTCGATCGGGATCACGGCGCCGGTGGTGTAGCTGCCACCGCGCCCGCACAGATAGAGGATGGTGCCGGCCACATCCGACGGCAGGCCGACCCGGCCCATGGGCACCGCCTGCCCCACCCGGCTCTGGCCTTCCTCGGTGCCGATGGCGAAGGCCGTCATGCGGCTGGGAAAGGGCCCGGGGGCGAGCGCGTTCACCGTGATCGGACGGCGGGCGAATTCCTGCGCCAGGATCCGCGTCAGATGGTGCACGGCCGCCTTGGAGGTGGCGTAGGAATAGGTGTTGCGGCCGATCGGGGCGGTGCCCAT
>JBBSSF010000533.1:0-2936 GCA_038242345.1 Hyphomicrobiales bacterium | reverse complement strand
CTTCTTCAGGGCCTGGGCCGCTCCATAGTGCAGATCGATGTTCTCGACAGACAGCATGACGGTCAGCGCCCCAGATAGACTTCGATGACACGCGGATCGCTCGACACCGCATCGAGCGATCCTTCCGCCAGCACCGCGCCTTCATGCAGGCACGTGACCTTGACGCCGAGCGCGCGCACGAAGGTCATGTCGTGCTCGACGACCACGACCGACCGCGTCCGGTTGATCTCGCGCAGCAGGATGGCGGTCTCGGCGGTCTCGGCGTCGGTCATGCCGGCCGCCGGTTCGTCGACCAGCAGCAGCTTCGGCTCCTGGGCGAGCAGCATGCCGATTTCCAGCCACTGCTTCTGCCCGTGGGAGAGGTTGCCGGCCAGCCATCCGCGCTTCTCGGTCAGCCGGACGATGGACAGAAGCTCGTCGATGCGCTCGGTCTCGGGACGCTCCTCCTTGTGGAACAGCGTCGCGAAGGGCCCGCGCGGGGCCTTCAGCGCCAGCACCAGATTATCGCGCACGGTGTGGCTCTCGAACACCGTGGGCTTCTGGAACTTGCGGCCGATGCCCATCATGGCGATGTCGGCCTCGTCGAACGTCGTCAGGTCGGTGTGCCCCTCGAACAGCACGTCGCCGGTATCGGGCCGGGTCTTGCCGGTGATGACATCCATCATCGTGGTCTTGCCGGCCCCGTTCGGGCCGATGATGGCCCGCATCTCGCCGGGCGCCAGCACCAGCGACAGGCCCCGGAGGGCCCGGTAGCCGTCGAACGACACCTGGACATTGTCCAGATAGAGCAGCGAATGCTCCGCAACCTTCATGTCGACCATGGCGGCCCCCTCCTCACTCGGCCGCCTGATGGGCGCCGGACGCATCCGACAGGGCCTTGCGCGCCGCCATCTTCGCCCGCAGCTGGGCGACGAGGCCGACGATGCCCTTCGGCAGGAACAGGGTCACCGCCACGAAGAGCGCCCCCAGAGCGAACAGCCAGACCTCCGGGAACATGCCCGTGAACCAGGTCTTGCCGAAATTGACCAGCACCGCGCCAAGGATGGCCCCGACCAGGGTGCCGCGGCCACCGACCGCCACCCAGATCACCCCTTCGATGGAGTTGGCCGGCGCGAACTCGCTCGGATTGATGATGCCCACCTGGGGCACATAGAGCGCGCCGGCGATGCCCGCCATCATGGCCGAAAGGGTCCAGACGAACAGCTTGTAGTGCTCCACCCGGTAGCCGATGAAGCGCGTGCGGCTCTCGGCATCGCGGATGGCGATGATGACCTTGCCGAGCTTGGAGCGGGTGACGCAGGACGCGATCAGGAAGCACAGCGCCAGCATCAGCGCCGTGGTGGCAAACAGCACCGCCCGGGTCTCCTGGGCCTGGATGTTGAAGCCGAGGATGTCCTTGAAGTCGGTCAGGCCGTTGTTGCCGCCAAAGCCCATGTCGTTGCGGAAGAAGGCGAGCAGCAGCGCAAACGTCATCGCCTGGGTGATGATCGACAGGTACACGCCGGTGACGCGGGAGCGGAAGGCAAACCAGCCGAAGACGAAGGCCAGCACGCCCGGCACCAGCAGCACCATGAGGGCCGCGAACCAGAACATGTCGAAGCCATACCAGGTCCACGGCAGCTCCTTGTAGTTCAGGAACACCATGAAGTCCGGCAGGATCGGGTTGCCATAGACGCCACGCGGGCCGATCTGGCGCATCAGATACATGCCCATGGCATAGCCGCCGAGGGCAAAGAAGGCGCCGTGCCCCAGCGAAAGGATGCCGCAATAGCCCCACACCAGATCGATCGCGAGCGCCATCAGCGCATAGGACAGATATTTGCCCAGGAGCTGCATGGACGAGGTGTCGATGTGGAAGGGGCTTTCCGGCGGCAGCAGGAGGTTCGACGCCGGAACGAGGGCGGCCACGAGGACGAGGATCGCGATGACGATCGACGCCTTCCGGTCGAGACCGGTGAGGATGAGATTGGTAATCATGCCTCGATGGCCCGTCCCTTGAGGGCGAAGAGACCACGCGGCCGCTTCTGGATGAACAGGATGATGAAGACGAGCACCAGGATCTTGCCGAGCACCGCGCCGGCATAGGGCTCCAGGAACTTGTTCACCACGCCGAGGGTGAAGGCCCCGACCAGGGTTCCCCAGAGATTGCCCACGCCGCCGAACACCACGACCATGAACGAGTCGATGATGTAGCTCTGGCCGAGATTGGGGCTCACATTGTCGATCTGGGACAGCGCCACGCCGGCGATGCCGGCAATGCCGGAGCCGAGGCCGAAGGTGAGCGCATCGAGATAGGGCGTGCGGATGCCCATGGCCGACGCCATCGAGCGGTTGGCGGTGACGGCGCGCATCTGTAGACCGATCGGCGTGCGCTTCATCAGCGCCAGCAGGCCGGCAAACACCATGAGCGCGAACACCACGATCCACAGGCGACCATAGGTGATGGTCAGGCCGCCAAGCTCGAAGGCGCCCGACATCCACGACGGATTGCCCACCTCGCGAGTGGTGGGCCCGAAGATCGAGCGCACGGCCTGCTGCAGCATCAGCGAGATGCCCCAGGTGGCGAGCAGGGTTTCCAGCGGCCGGCCATAGAGCCAGCGGATGACGCTGCGCTCGATGACGACGCCGACGGCGCCGGCGACCAGAAAGGCGAGCGGCAGGGCAATCGCCAGCGACCAGTCGAACAGTCCGGGGAAAGAGGTGCGGATGACTTCCTGCACCACGAAGGTGGTGTAGGCGCCGATCATCACCATTTCGCCATGGGCCATGTTGATGACGCCCATCACGCCGAAGGTGATGGCAAGGCCGATGGCGGCAAGCAGCAGCACGGAGCCGAGAGAAAGACCATACCAGACATTCTGGAGCGCGCCCCAGATCTGGAGCTTCAGCTCGATGGAGCGGATAGCATCCCTGGCAGCGGCGGCAACCGCGGGGCT
>JBBSSF010000532.1:0-2941 GCA_038242345.1 Hyphomicrobiales bacterium | reverse complement strand
TCTCATATGCCTAAAGGGCTTGATAAATCTTAACCGGAATACCACAGAGTCCTTTTCATGGATCTTTGGTATGAGGCGTTTGTCTTCTGGCCGGATTCAAGCCAAGAGGGGGGGCGTCGCCGGAAGGGCGGCGCCCCGTCTTCGTGTGACGGGGAGCGAGGAGGTGGGCAAGGGGCTTCACCCCCGCCCGAACAGGCGCTCGATGTCGGTGAGCTTCAGTTCCACGAAGGTGGGGCGGCCGTGGTTGCAGGTGCCGGAGTTCGGCGTCGCTTCCATGTCGCGCAGCAGCGCGTCCATCTCCTCGGGCTTCAGGCGGCGGCCGGCGCGCACCGAGCCGTGACAGGCCATGGTGGCGGCCACCAGCGACAGCTTTTCCTCCAGCCGGGTGGACTTGTCCCATTCCGCCAGATCGTCGGCGAGATCGTGGACGAAGGCGGGGATGTTCAGCCGCGGCAGCGCCGCCGGCACCGCGCGCACCGCAATCGCCCCGGGGCCGAAGCCATCCACCGACAGGCCGAAAGTTTCCAGCTCGTCGGCGTGGGCCAGGATGCGGTCGCGGTCATCGGCGGAGACGTCGACGATTTCCGGCACCAGCAGCGCCTGGGAGGGCACGGTGCGTTCGGCCAGCGCCGTCTTCAGCCGCTCATAGACGAGGCGCTCGTGGGCGGCGTGCTGGTCGATGATGACGAGGCCGTCGCGGGTCTGGGCGATGATGTAGGTCTCGTGCAGCTGGGCGCGGGCCGCCCCCAGCGGCCGGTCGATGCGGTCGGCGGGCAGCGGCTCGGCATCGGCCCGGGTATCGGCGGAGGGGCGGGTGATCTCGTCGGAGAGCGCCGGCTCTGCCGGGGCGGCCTCCGGAAGGTCCTCGTGAAAGCCGGTGTCCGGATAGGCGGAGGTCGCGCTGCCGGGGGTGGCCGGCGTGGCGGCGGGGCGGGGCGGGGCGGTGCCCAGATCCAGCGGCCGCTGGGCCGAGGCGCGCCAGTCCACCGGGGCCGACGGTCGTGGCGTCGTCGGCGTGAAGGAGGGGCGGAAGGCGGCGAGCCCGGCGCGGGCCATGGGGGTGGCCGATTTCAGCCCGGCTTTCGTCAGCGCCTCGCGGATGGCGCCGATGAGGAGGCCGCGCACCAGCTGGCTGTCGCGGAAGCGCACGTCGGCTTTCGCCGGGTGAACGTTGACGTCAACTTCCTGCGGGTCGATGTCGATGAAGAGGGCGACCACCGGATTGCGGTCATGGGCCATCACGTCGGCATAGGCGCCGCGCAGCGCGCCGAGCAGCAGCTTGTCGCGCACCGGCCGGCCATTGACGAACAGGAACTGGCCGAGGCTGTTGGCGCGCGAAAAACTCGGCCGGCCGGCAAGCCCGGCCAGATGCACGCCCTCGCGCTCGGCGTCGATCTCGACGGAATTCTCGACGAAATCCTTGCCGATGACGTCGCCGATGCGTCCGGTCAGGCTGTCGCGCTTCTCCAGCGTCAGGCCGGTGCGGTCGGCACCGGCGAGCGAAAAGCGGATGCCGGGATGGGCCAGCGCCAGCCGGCGCACTACATCGGTGATGGCGGTGGATTCGGCGCGTTCGCTCTTCAGGAATTTCAGCCGCGCCGGGGTGGAGAAGAAGAGATCGCGCACCTCGATGCGGGTGCCGGCGGGCAGCGCCGCCGGACGCGGCTCGGTCTTCGCCCCGCCATCGACGGCAATCTCCCACGCCTCGCCGCTGCCGGCGGCACGCGACGCGATGGCCAGCCGCGAGACCGCACCGATGGAGGCCAGCGCCTCGCCGCGAAAGCCGAGGGTGTCGATGGCGGAGAGGTCGTTGTCCGGGATCTTGGAGGTGCAGTGCCGTTCCACCGACAGGGCGAGGTCGGTCCGGTCCATGCCGCAGCCGTCATCGGTGATGCGCATCAGCGTCTTGCCGCCGCCGGCCGTCACGATCTCGATGCGGCCGGCGCCGGCGTCGATGGCGTTTTCCACCAGCTCCTTGATGACGCTCGCCGGCCGCTCGATCACCTCGCCGGCGGCGATGCGGTTTATCACGGTCTCGTCGAGCTGGCGGACGGACATCGGTGCAGGCGCTCCCCTGGGGGCCGCCGCGGCAGAATCGCGGCCGGCTCCGGCGCCCTCGCTCGGGGGCCGGGCCGGGCACTCTAGCGCCATTGCTCCCGGCGGGCATCCCCGTCGGGGCCGAAAGCCGGGGATGGGCGGCGCCACCTGTTCCTGCCCGGTGCACGAAGCGCTGACCGTACCGTGCTCCCTGAAGGGCCAGCGGATTTCTTCCGGGCGCCGACCGGATTGGCAGACACTCTTTTCAGGACGCTCGGGTGTCGGTCGCCGGCTATGCAAGCAGGGCTCAGCCGGTGCGGCGGGATTCCATCCGCCGGCCGCTGCCGCCGGCTGCCGGGCCGCCGCTGCGGACCCCGAACGGCGAGGCGCGCCGGCGCTGGGCCGGCGGGGCCAGCGCCACCGTCAGCCGGCGGGCGCCATCATCGCCGCAGAAGCGTTCGGACACCGCCTGGGTGCGCGGGCTTGCCACCCGGTCGGGCTCGATCAGCACCACATGGTCGGCGGCGCGCATCAGATGGTCGAGGGCCGGAATGCCGGCAAGATCGCCGATGTGGACGATCACCCGCTCATAATGATGCCCGAAGCCCTGGAGCAGGGCCTCGATCCGCTTCGGCCCGTCGCCGGCAAGGCAGGTGCGGCCGTTGATGGTGAGGGAGTGCTCGCCGCCCGGGGCCGTGGTGCGGATGAGCGCCGTGGGCGAGGCCGCGCCGGCGATGACGGCGGCCAGCACCGGATCGGCTTCCGTCTGTCCCGAGGGCGGGGCGAGATCGACGAGCAGGGTTTCCGCACCGCCCCGGGCAAGCGCCGAGGCGAGCTTGCGGGCCGGCGGCAGGGCGGCCGATCCGGCCGTCGACGCGCGGGGCGGCGGGCCGGCCACCAGCAC
>JBBSSF010000531.1:0-2951 GCA_038242345.1 Hyphomicrobiales bacterium | reverse complement strand
GCTGGCGCGCGCCGCCCGCCGGGCCGCCAGCGCCGGCGAGACCGGGGCTGACCGGTTCGAGGGCGAGGCGCTCGCCATCCACGAGGCGCGGCGCAGGGCCTTTCGCCAGCTCGCCCGGCGCGAGCCCGAACGCTGCATCCTGGTGGATGCCTCGGGATCGCCGGAGGCGGTCGCCGGTGCCGTTCAGTCCGCCGTCATCCGGCGCCTGCCGGATCTGGGCCTCTCCGGCCTGCCGGAGGCGATCTGATGGCGCCGCGGGGCGCCGCGCGCGCCAGTGCCGAGATCGACAGCGAGCCGGACCTGCTGCCCGATACCCCGCCACCGCGCAGCCAGACCGGCCTGATCGGCCACCGCGAGGCCGAGGCCACCCTGCTGGAGGCCTATCGCTCGGGCCGGTTGCCCCATGCCTGGCTGATCGGCGGCCCGCGCGGCATCGGCAAGGCGACGCTGGCCTTCCGCTTCGCCCGCTTCGTGCTGGCCCATCCGGATCCGGCCGCGCCCGCGGTGCAGACGGCGACTGATCTCTCGGTCGATCCCGACAATCCGGCCGCCCGGCAGGTGATCGCCGGCGCCCATCCGGACCTGCTGCACCTGACGCGGCCCTGGGACGAGAAGAGCAAGCGCTTCAAGCAGGACCTGACCGTCGATGCCGTGCGGCGGATCGTGCCCTTCTTCGGCCTCACCGCCGGCGAGGGCGGCGCCCGGGTGGCGATCGTCGATCCGGCCGACGACATGAACCCCAATGCCGCCAACGCGCTCCTGAAGCTGCTGGAGGAGCCGCCGGCAGGCGGGCTGTTCCTCATCCTCGCCCACGCGCCGGGGCGGCTGCTGCCGACGATCCGCTCGCGCTGCCGCCGGCTGCTGCTGGAGCCGCTGACGCCGGAAGAAATCTCCGCCGGGCTCGACCTTGTCGGCATCGAGGCGGCGGCGGCCAGCCGCATGGACGCGATCGCCCTTGGCGAAGGCAGCCTGCGCCACACCATCGCCCTCATCCGCGGCGGCGGGGCAGAGATCGACCGGGCCTTCCGCGCCCTGGTCGCCCATCTGCCGGCCCTTGATCCGCGTGCCGTGCAGGCCTTCGCCGACCGGGTGTCGGGCCGGGATGGCGAGGCGGCCTACGAGATCTTCCTCGACCGGATGCGGGCTTTTCTCGCCGACCGGGTGACGGGGGCGGCGACGGCGGGAACACCGGCTGCCCGGCTCATGCCCTTTGCCGAACTGTGGAGCCGGCTCGGCGAGATGGTCGACCGGGCGGAAGGCTACAATCTGGACCGGCGCCAGCTGGTGGTCGGCCTGATCCGGGCACTCGGCGAGGCCGCCCGCCGGGCAAGCCTTTAGGGGGCAGGGGATGCGGCCACATCCCGCCCGTGAGCCCGCCAGCGCATGAGCCCCGGTGCGGGACGCCGCACACGTCACCGAAGGATCACGCGATTGCCCGATTCCGGGGCGAAGATGGGGCCCGTGATACCAGCCGCACGAAGTGCTGACCGCAGCGTGCGCCTGAAGGGCAGCAGATTTCTCATATGCCCAATGGCATGAGAAATCTGCATCGGAATACCAAAGAGTCCTCTTCGAGGATCTTGGTATGAGACGAGGGCCGGATGCGCCCGGCGTCCTTCCCGCGGCAGGGCATGGGCAGGCCCGGAACGCAAGATCTGCCGGCACCGCGGGAACCGGACGCGGCCCTCTGCGATTGATGAAGGAAGGCTGTTTTTTCTTCAGACCGGAGGCCATGCGCATGTATCCTGACAGCACCGCATCGGACCGGAACGCGCACCATGACACCGTGGTTCCGCCGGCCGGCGGAATCCGGGAGGCGGGGCCGGTGAACACAGCGTTGTTGAACACGTCCTTTCTCAATGATTTCCTGTCGGCCGTGGCCGAGCGCGGACGCGCGCTCCTGGAACTGCGCCGGCAGCGGGGACTGTCCGGCGAGCCGGTGACCGAGCTTCTGGAAGCCCTCATCTCGGAGCGTGGCGAGGCCTCGGGCGTGGCCATCGCCCGGGAGATCCTGTCCAGCTGGCAGCGCCTCGATTCCCCCGGGCGCGAGCGCTTCCTGCGCCTTCTGGCCGACCGTTTCGGCGCCGATCCGGACGCCGTCAGCCGGGCCATCGCCGCCTATCAGGCCGATCCGGGGCCGAAGACCGCGGCCGCGCTGCACAGCGCCTCGGCTGCCCGCCGGGAGGAGCTGATCCGCCGGCTGAACCTTGCCCCCGGCGGCACGGCGGCGCTCATCCACATGCGCGAGGATCTGCTCGGCCGCCTGCGCGAGGCCCCCGAGCTTGCCCTCGTCGACCGGGATTTCGAGCGCCTGTTCACCTCCTGGTTCAACCGCGGCTTCCTGGAGATGCACCGGATCGACTGGTCCACGCCGGCGGCGATCCTGGAGAAGATCATCCGCTATGAGGCGGTGCACCCGATCCATGGCTGGGACGACCTGCGCCGGCGCATCGATGTGCCGGACCGGCGCTGCTACGCCTTCTTCCATCCGGCCCTGCCGGACGAGCCGCTGATCTTCGTCGAGGTGGCGCTCACCCGGGAAATCCCGGGCTCCATTCCGCCGATCCTCGCCCAGTCGCGGGAAGTGGTGCCGCCCCAGGAGGCGACCACGGCGGTGTTCTACTCGATCTCCAACTGCCAGGCGGGCCTCAAGGGCATCTCCTTCGGCCACTTCCTCATCAAGCAGGTGGTGGAGGAGATCGTGCGCGACCTGCACGACCTCAAGACCTTCGTCACCCTGTCGCCGGTGCCGGGCTTTGCCGGCTGGGTGGCGCGGCTGCGCCGGGACGAGACGACCCCGCTGCTGAATGCGGAAACCCGCGGCGTGCTGGAGGCCCTGGACGACCCGTCCTGGAGCGAGCGTCCGGAGACGACGGAGGCCCTGAAGAAGGTGCTGATGCCGCTGGCCAGCGCCTATTTCCTCTCCGCCCGCACCTCCCACACCCGTCCGG
>JBBSSF010000530.1:0-2994 GCA_038242345.1 Hyphomicrobiales bacterium | reverse complement strand
TTCAGGGCGACAAGCTGATCGCGCGCTTTGCCGGCGTCGTCGATCGCACGGCGGCCGAGAAGCTGACCGGCACCGACCTCTTCATCGACCGCTCTGCCCTGCCCGAGCCCGACGAGGATGAATTCTATCTCGCCGATCTCATCGGTCTCGATGCCGTGCTCGCCGACGGCGCGCCCTTCGGCAAGATCGTGGCCGTGCCCAATTTCGGCGCCGGCGACCTCCTCGACATCGCCCCGCTCTCCGGTGGCCAGACCGTGCTGATCCCGTTCACCCGGGTGTGCGTGCCGGAGATCGACCTCACCGGCCGCCGCGTGACGGTCGACCCGCCCCTCGGCCTCCTCGGTCCCCATCCCGATGACGAGGCCGACGCGGGCGAGGCACCCGAGGCGCCGGAAACGGACCCGGCGCCATGACCGACCTGCCCGCCGCCGAGCCCTCCCCGGAAGCGCCGCGCGCGCCCTTCCGCGCCTCGGTGCTGACCCTCTCTCCGGAAATGTTCCCGGGGCCGCTGGGTGTCAGCCTCGCCGGCCGGGCTCTCGGCTCGGGCCTGTGGTCGCTGGAGGCGGAACAGATCCGCGCACATGACCAGGACCGCCACCACACCGTGGACGACACCCCGGCCGGTGGCGGCGTCGGCATGGTGATGCGGGCGGATGTGCTGGCCCGCGCCATCGACGCCGTCTCCCCCGCCGATGACCCCCGCCCCCGCCTGCTGATGACGCCGCGCGGACGCCCGCTGACGCAAGCCCGCGTGCGCGATCTCGCCGCCGGCCCCGGCGTCGTCATCCTGTGCGGCCGCTTCGAGGGCGTGGACGAGCGCATCATCGCCGCCCGCAATCTCGAAGAGGTGTCGATCGGCGACTATGTGCTTTCCGGCGGCGAGGTCGCGGCGCTGGTAGTGCTGGATGCCATCGTCCGGCTCATTCCCGGCGTGATGGGCAAGCTCGATTCGGCCTCGGAGGAGAGCTTCGAGGGCAACCTGCTGGAATATCCCCAGTACACCCGGCCGCAGATCTTCGAGGACAGGCCCATCCCGCCGGTTCTGCTTTCGGGCGATCATGGCCGCATCCGCGCCTGGCGCCGGGCCGAAGCCGAGCGCATCACCCGCGCGCGCCGCCCCGACCTGCTCGGCGACTGATACCGGGCGCGTTAGGTGCTGACCGCTCCTTGGCGCCTGAAGCACAGCGGATTTCTCATATGCCCAAAGGACATGAGACATCCGCATCGGAATACCAAAGAGTCCTCTTCGAGGATCTTTGGTATGAACCCGTGGCCAGGCGCACATCTGCTCGGACAGAAAGCCGGATTCCCATGCTTCCCAGAGGCATGGGGGCGCTTCTCCCGGGCTCCCCGCGCTGCCTGCCGGCGCGCACCGGCCAGCGCCCGCCTTCCTTTCGCCCGAGGATCCGCCTTGCCGCCGCTCCGTCCGGGCGGCGGCCCGCGACCGCGCGCGGGCTGGTCACTATTGGAATCAGATTAATATAAAGCTGATTCCGGCCGATCCGTCAGGTCCTATATTTGACTCCTTCCAGTCCGATATTCTGGAAAGACTCCGGAATCCGCATCGATACTTGACGGCGCGGAACCGTCCCCCTATGGCTTGCGAAGCGATAACGCTTCGCAAGAGCAATACGGCCTGACCGGGCGATGCGAGCGAAACTCGTCACCCGCCTTCCCTGAGAGGGTCGGCTTCCGGACCGTCACGCCGCTCCCGTGACGTGCCGCGGCCGCGCATCCTTCCCGGCGCTCCCGGGCGATGCGACGGGCTGCGCCCGCGAGGGTCGCGCCCGGAGACCGACCCGACACCGACGGCAGTGCGACGGGATGCGGCCCCAGAGGGCGCTGTCCCGGAGGCGCCAAGGCGACCCCGGCCGGTCCCCACGGCTGCCTCCGGACGGCGTGGTCCGGGTCCGCCCCCCGCCCTGCCCGATTTGCAGATCTGGAGAACTGATCCGTGGCCATCACGATTGACGCGTCCGCCAGCACCACCGGCGTCGACTACAACACCTACATTGCCGACTATTTCGCCGAAGCTGGCAGCTCCAGCTATGCCTTTTATGGCGGCACGCCCGACAGCGTGTTCGGCAGCACCTATTATATGAACGGCGATCAGCTGGTTTACACCTACGATTCGTCGGACAGCGCCGTGATCCTGGAGGGCGACGACATCGCCTATGACTGGATCCACTATGGCATGAGCTATCCCCATGCCCTCTCCGGGGCGATCGACACGATCACTTTCGGCACCTGGGTGGACGGCGTCACCACCGGCACCCAGGGCACCGGCGCGGATGGCCTCGTCACCGGCCTCACCTCGGAGCTGGTGATCTCGGGCCTCGGGATTGATGTGGCCGCGGGCACCGGCAACACCGCCGACAACACCGTGATGACGCTCTACAGCGCCTTCGGCTCCGGCGATTCCGCGTCGATCTACAGCCTGCTGGCCCAAGAGGCGCAGAATTTCATCGGCTCGGCCGGCGCCGACAGCTACACCGGCACCGCCCATGCCGACACCGTCAGCGGCGGCGCGGGGGCGGACAGCCTGGCCGGCGGCGCGGGCGCCGACAGCCTGATCGGCGGCGCCGGCAATGACACCCTCGATGGCGGCACCGGCAACGACACCATGGAAGCCGGCGCCGGGCACGACACCTATTCTGTCGACAGCCGTCAGGATGTCGTGGTCGAGGCGGCCAATGGCGGCACCGATACGGTCAACAGCTCGGTGAACTACACCCTCGGCGACAATGTCGAGCGGCTGGTGCTGACCGGCAGCAGCGACCTGCGCGCCGGCGGCAACAATCTCGACAACCGGATGACCGGCAATGCGGGCGACAATGTCATGCTCGCCAGCGGCGGCAATGATACCGTCACCGGCGGCAACGGCAATGACAGCCTCTATGGCGCGGCCGGCAACGATTCGCTGATCGGTGGCGCGGGCACCGACACCCTTGATGGCGGCGCGGGAAATGATGTCCTCGGCGGCGGCGCGGGCAC
>JBBSSF010000529.1:0-3005 GCA_038242345.1 Hyphomicrobiales bacterium | reverse complement strand
TGGCGACGACGCCGGCGGCCTACATGGCCGGCACTCCCGGCTGGCGCACCGACCTCTATGCGGATCATGGCCAGCTCATGACCCACAAGGAAAGCATCGCCTATATCAAGTCGCTCGGCGCGAAGTTCACGCCGGAGCTGAAGGCGCCGCGGGTGCAGATGCCGTTCGATGGCGACTTCACCCAGGATGCCTATGCCCAGAAGATGATCGACGAGTACAAGCAGGCGGGCATCCCGGCGGAAGATGTGTATCCGCAGTCCTTCCAGCTGCGCGACGTGCTCTACTGGATCAAGAATGAGCCGGCCTTCGGCAAGCAGGGCGTTTTCCTCGACGAGCGCGACGAGACGGTCAAGGGCTTCGACACCATGAACCCGGCCACGTGGTCGCCGTCCATGAAGGAGCTGGCGGACCAGGGCGTGCAGATCATCGCGCCGTCGCTGCACATGCTGGTGACCCTCGACGCCAAGGGCAACATCGTGCCGTCTGCCTATGCGAAGGAGGCAAAGGCGGCCGGTCTCGACATCATCACCTGGTCCCTGGAGCGTTCTGGCACGCTGAAGGACGGCGGCGGCTACTATTATCAGAGCATCAAGGACGCCATCAGCACCAGCGGCGACACCTATCGTCTGGTGGATGTGCTGGCGAAGGATGTCGGCGTGATCGGCATCTTCTCCGACTGGCCGGCGACCGTCACCTATTATGCCAACTGCATGGGTCTGAAGTGAGCCTGACCTGACGCCGCCGGCCGCAAGGCAAGCGCAAAAGCAAAGCCCCCGGGAGACAGGCTCTCCCGGGGGCATTTCACATTCCGAGACCGCGGTGTGGCCGGTCAGAAGAAGGCCTGAAGCCCGGTGATGGCGCGGCCGAGGATGAGGGCGTGGATGTCGTGGGTGCCCTCATAGGTGTTGACGGTTTCCAGGTTCACCATGTGGCGGATGACGTGGAACTCGGCGGAGATGCCGTTGCCGCCGTGCATGTCGCGGGCGGTGCGGGCGATGTCGAGGGCGCGGCCGCAGTTGGTGCGCTTGATGAAGGAGATGGTTTCCGGCGGCAGGGTGCCGGCATCGAACATGCGGCCGACCTGGAGGCAGGCCTGCAGGCCGAAGGCGATGTCGGTCGCCATGTCGGCGAGCTTCTTCTGCACCAGCTGGTTGGCGGCCAGCGGCCGGCCGAACTGCTGCCGGTCGAGGCTGTACTGGCGGGCGGCGGCATAGCAGGCTTCCGCCGCGCCGATGGCGCCCCAGCCGATGCCATAGCGCGCCCGGTTCAGGCAGCCGAACGGCCCCTTGAGGCCGGAGGCGTTGGGCAGCAGGTTCTCTTCGGGGATCTCGACATTGTCGAGCACGATCTCGCCGGTGACCGAGGCCCGGAGCGAGACCTTGCCCTCGATCTTCGGGGTCGAGAACCCCTTGGTGCCGCGCTCCACCACGAAGCCGCGGATGGCGCCGTCATGGGCCGCCGACTTCGCCCACACCACCGCCAGATCGGCGATCGGCGAATTGGTGATCCACATCTTGGAGCCGGTGAGGCGGTAGCCGCCGTCGATCTTCTCGGCGCGGGTGCGCATCCCGGCCGGATCGGAGCCGGCATCGGGCTCGGTCAGGCCGAAGCAGCCGACCCACTCGCCGCTGGCGAGCCTGGGCAGGTACTTCATCCGCTGCGCCTCGGAGCCATAGGCATAGATCGGATGCATGACGAGGGAGGACTGCACGCTCATGGCCGAGCGATAGCCCGAATCCACCCGCTCCACCTCCCGCGCGGCAAGGCCATAGGCGACATAGCCGAGGCCGGCGCCGCCATACTCCACCGGGATGGTGGGGCCGAGAAGGCCCAGCTCGCCCATCTCGTTCATGATCTCGCGGTCGAAGCGCTCCTCCAGGAAGGCCGAGGTGACCCGGGGCAGCAGCTTCTCCTGGGCGTAGCCGCGGGCGGTGTCGCGCACCAGCCGCTCTTCCTCGGTCAGCTGACCGTTCAGGTCGAACGGATCCTGCCAGTCGAACACCGGCTTCGGGCGGGATTGGGTGGCCATCGGCGTCTCCTCGGGGCGACGCACGATCCGGTCTCCTGCCGACCGTGCGACATTTACATTCCGACTGGTTGGTATATATCTTCCGCCCGGCCGTCAAGGGATCCGGATGCCGGGTCCGGGCCGGACAGGGGAAGGCGGGGGCGATGACCAGTCTGAAGCCGGGACAGGCACCGCGTCGCCCTGCCGGGCGTGGCCGGGCGGGGGCGGCGCGCCCGCCCGTGAGCGCGGGAACGGGGGAGGGGGACCGGCGCATGGGCCGGCCGCCGCTGCGTGACGATCCGCGCGCCGACATCCTGCGTGCCGCCGCCCGGCTGTTTGCCGCGCGCGGCTATGGCGACAGTTCCCTGACAGATGTTGCCGCCGCCATGGGCTATTCCAAGGGCGCCATCTACAATTATTTCGCCTCCAAGCAGGAAATCTATGATGCGATCATCATCGAGACCCTGAGCGGGCTGTGCGCGGCAACCGCCGCGGCGGTGGATCCGGCGGCGCCTCCGGCCGACCGGCTGCGCCAGTACATGATGGCCCATGCGCATTTTCTCGGCGAGAACTATGACAGCTTCGTCACCATGCTGGTCGGCTATTCCGGCATGGCCGATCTGGAGCTGAAGGGCGATGCCCTGAAGCTGCGCGATGCCCATGAGGGCCAGCTCCGGGACATCGTTGCTGCCGGCATTGCCGATGGCACCTTCCGGGATGTGGGGGCGGCCATGGTCGGGCGCGCGGTGCTGTCGCTGCTCTCGTGGATGGCGCGCTGGTTCCGCCCCGATGGCCCCCGGAGCGCCGACGCGATTGCCGCCGACTATTGCGACCTGCTGCTGGGCGGGCTCCGGAGAGCATTTTCAAGCGAAGTGGCCACCGGTTCGCGTGAAGAAAATGCGTGATACCAGAGATCCTCGAAGAGGACTCTTTGGTATTCCGATGCAGATTTCTCATGCCATTGGAGCATATGAGAAATCTGCTGCCCTTCAGGCGC
>JBBSSF010000528.1:0-3009 GCA_038242345.1 Hyphomicrobiales bacterium | reverse complement strand
CGGCTCCGGCGGCAATTTCGAGACGGTCGTGTTCGGCGTGCTGCTGATCGGCATCCTGCAGACGGCACGCGAAGGTCTGTGGCCGCATCTGGCGAAGGTCTTCCCGGTGAAGTCTGCCGAGGCCCGTCCGGCCGAGGCCGCGGAGCTTCCCGCCCGGCCGCTGCCGGAAAAGGGCACGCCGCTGCTGGAAGTCGAGCATGCGCGCAAGACCTTCGGCGGTCTGGTCGCCGTCAACGACGTGTCCTTCGAGGTCCGCGCCGGCGAGATCGTCGGCCTGATCGGCCCCAACGGCGCCGGCAAGAGCACCACCTTCAATCTGGTCACGGGCGTTGCCCATCTGACCTCGGGCACGGTGCGCTTTGCCGGACAGGTGATCTCCGGCCTGCCGTCGCGCGCCATCTGCAAGCTCGGCATGGCCCGCACCTTCCAGCATGTGAAGCTGGTGCCGGACATGTCGGTGCTGGAAAATGTCGCGCTGGGCGCCCATCCCCGTGGCCACATGGGGGTGCGCCATGCGCTCATCCGTCTCGACCGGGCGGAAGAGGCGCGGATCATGGCCGAGGCCGCCCGCCAGATCGAGCGCGTCGGCCTCGGGGCCCTCATGCACCGCCCGGCCGGCAGTCTGGCGCTGGGCCAGCTCCGCATCGTGGAAATCGCCCGCGCCCTCTGCCTCGATCCGTCGCTCCTGCTGCTGGACGAGCCGGCCGCCGGCCTGCGCCACAAGGAAAAGCAGGCGCTGGCCGATCTTCTGGTCAAGCTGCGCGCCGAAGGCATGAGCGTTCTCATCGTCGAGCACGACATGGACTTCCTCATGGGGATCACCGACCGGCTCGTGGTGCTCGATTTCGGCACCCGCATCGCCACCGGCACCCCGGCGGAAATCCGCGTCAACCCGGCCGTTCTGGAAGCCTATCTCGGGGGGGCCGCCGCATGACGACCCTCGCCCGACCGACATCCACGGTGATCCCCATGCGGCCTGCCGCCCCCGTTCCCGACACGTCCACCAGGCCATTGATGGAGGTGAAGGATCTCGCCGTCTCCTATGGCAAGATCGAAGCGGTGCGCGGCGTGTCGCTGACCGTCGAGCCCGGCACCATCGTCACCGTCATCGGGGCGAACGGCGCCGGCAAGACGACGCTGCTCTCCACCCTCATGGGCCTGCTGCCCCCGGTCTCCGGCTCCGTCACCTTCGATGGCAAGCCGGTGCTCGGCCGGCCGGTGGAAGGTCTGGTCGCCGCCGGCCTGTCGCTGGTGCCGGAACAGCGCGACCTGTTCTCCAGCATGAGCGTGGAGGACAACCTGCTGCTCGGCGCCTTCCGCCGGGCCCGCAGCCGCACGGCGGAAAATCTGGAGAGGGTCTACACCCGCTTCCCGCGTCTTCGGGAGCGGCGCAAGCAGGCCGCCGGCACCATGTCCGGCGGCGAGCGCCAGATGCTGGCCATGGGCCGCGCCCTCATGGCCGAACCGCGCCTGCTGATGCTCGACGAGCCGAGCCTCGGCCTCGCGCCGCTGATCGTCGCCGAGATCATCCGCATCGTCGCCGACCTGCGCGATACCGGCGTCTCCATCCTGTTGGTCGAGCAGAATGCCCGCGCGGCACTGGACGTGGCCGACACGGCCTATGTCATGGAACTCGGCGAGGTCACCATGTCTGGCCCGGCCAGGACGCTGGCCGCTGACCGGCGCGTGATCGAAAGCTATCTCGGCTTTGGCGGCGGACACTGACTTTCGGGGGCGGTTGCCCCCGAAACCCCCACGCGGGGGAGCACAGCTCCCCGCACCCCTCAGTTTTTTCTGATTGAAGAAAAAGGGGGGAGGTGCGGAGACCCGCGGGTCTCCGGGCGGGTCCGGGCGGCAGCCCGGTATTTTCAGATTCCAGAAGGTTGCCTGCGATGACCTACACCGCCCCCATTGATGATCTTCTGTTCGCGCTCACGCATTTTGGTGATCTCGATGCGCTGGTGGCCGATGGTCTGGCCGAGGGCGTCGATGGCGAGCTGGTGCGGGCGCTTCTGGACGAAGGCGGCCGCTTTGCCAGCGAAGAGATGGCCCCGGCCGACCGGGTCGGCGATCGCGTCGGCTGCCGGCTGGAAAATGGCCGGGTGGTCATGCCCGAGGGCTGGCGCCAGCTCTATGCCGACTGGATCGCCGGCGGCTGGAATGGCGTCGACCTGCCGGCGGAATTCGGCGGCATGGGCCTGCCGACCCTGATTTCCTCGGCCATCTACCAGCTCTGGGCCGGCTCCAATTTCGGCTTCGCCGTCGGCCCGGTGCTGACGCAGGGCGTGGCGGAAGTGCTGATCGCCCATGGGGCGCCGGAGCTTCAGGCGGGATATGTGGAAAAGCTCGTCTCCGGCGAATGGACGGGCACCATGGCGCTGACCGAACCGCAGGCGGGCTCGGATCTCGGCGCGCTGACCACCAGGGCCGAGCCGGCCGGCGATGGCAGCTTCCGGCTGAAGGGCCAGAAGATCTTCATCACCTATGGCGCCCATGATCTCACCGACCAGATCATCCATCTGGTGCTGGCGCGCCTGCCCGATGCCCCGGCCGGCACCCGCGGCATCTCGCTGTTCCTCGTGCCGCAGATGCTGCCGGATTCCTCCGGCGCGCTGACCATCCGCAACGACGTCGCCTGCGCCGGCATCGAGCACAAGCTGGGGCTGCATGCCAGCCCGACCTGTGCGCTCTCCTTCGGCGAGGGGGAAGGGGCCGTCGGCTGGCTGGTGGGGGCGCCCCACAAGGGGCTGGCGCCCATGTTCACCATGATGAACAAGGCGCGGCTGGCCACCGGCACCCAGGCGATTTCCATTGCCGATCAGGCCTATCGTCAGGCCCTCGACTTCGCGCTGACCCGCCGGCAGGGCCGGCCCGAGGGCGCGCCGGCGGGCGCGCCGATCGCCGCCCATCCCGATGTCGCGCGGATGCTTCTGGACATGCGGGTGAAGGTGACGGCGGTGCGGGCGATCGCCTGTCTGGCGGCAGATGCCATCGACCGCGCCCACCGTT
>JBBSSF010000527.1:0-3015 GCA_038242345.1 Hyphomicrobiales bacterium | reverse complement strand
GCTTCGCTCTCTTCAGACAAGCCTTCGACGACTTCTTCCGATGTCTGCCCAAACAGGCAACTCGGATAGCCAGCCTCATAACAGACAGGTTCCACCTCATCGGCGGGGCATCACCGGGGATTCCGACGGCGTAGGAGTATACCAAGGATCCTTGAAAAGGACTCTCCGGCATTCCGATGCGGATTTCTCATGTCATACCAAAGATCCTCGAAGAGGACTCTCCGGCATTCCGATGCAGATTTCTCATACCATTGGGGCATATGAGAAATCCGCCGTCCTTCAGGCGCCCGGTGCGGCAGCGCCCGCGCTCCCGGGATCAGGCCCCGGCGGGCTCGAACTGCTGGATGACGCTGCGCACGATCGGATAGATCTGCTGCTGCCACTTCTTGCCGTTGAACACGCCATAATGGCCGACGCCGGCCTGCATGTGATGGCGCTTCATGAACGGCTTCAGGCCGGTGCAGAGATCATGGGCGGCCACCGTCTGGCCCAGCGAGCAGATGTCGTCACGCTCGCCCTCGACGGTGAGCAGCGCCGTCCGGCGGATCGCCTTCGGCTCCACCTTCATGCCGCGATAATAGAGCTCGCCCTTCGGCAGCCTGTGCTCCTGGAACACCCACTGGATGGTTTCCAGATAGAACTCCGCCGGCAGGTCGAGAACGGCGAAATATTCGTCGTAAAATACCTTGGTCTTCTCGGCCGCCTCGATGTCGCCGAGCACCAGCTGATCGTAGAGATCGACATGGGCCTTCACATGGCGGTCGAGATTCATCGACATGAAGGCGATGAGCTGGACAAAGCCCGGATAGACCTTGCGGAAGGCGCCGCGGAACTGGAACGGCACGGTGGCGATGAGCTTTTCCTCGAACCACTCGATGGACTTGGAGGTGGCGAGCTCGTTCACCTTGGTCGGATGGATGCGGGTGTCCACCGGGCCGGCCATCAGAGTCATGGAGGCCGGCTGGTTCGGATTGTGGGTCTGGGCCATGACCGAAGCCGCGACCAGAACCTGCACGCAGGGTTGGCAGACGGCGAGCACATGGGAGCCCGGGCCGAGATATTCGAGGAACTGGATCACATGGTCGACATAGTCGTCGAAGCCGAAGCGGCCGGCGCTCAGCGGCACGTCGCGGGCATTGTGCCAGTCTGTAATATAGACGTCATGATCCTGTAGCAGGGTCTCGACGGTTCCGCGCAGCAGCGTGGCGAAATGGCCGGACAGCGGCGCCACCACGAGCACCTTGGGGCCGGGAACATCCATGTCCTTGCGGAAGCGCAGCAGCGTGCCGAACGGCATCGACATCATCTTCTCTTCCCGCACGGCAACCTCGCTGTTGCCGGAGAAGACGGAGTGGATCTCGAACGGCGGCCGCTCGTGGGAAAAGCTCGCCCGCGAAATCAGCTCGGCAGCGGCCGCCGCGTTGCGGACGACCGGGTTGTTCTTCACGAACGGCAACGCCCCACCGAAGACCGCGGTGGCGATCCTGGCGGCATAACGGACCGGCGCCATGAGATCTTCTTGCGTTTGATAGGCAGAGTACATCATGTCGAGTGTCGATCCGTTGATGGCGCCCCACAAAGATGCGATTCGCGCCCCCGGCCACGATGGTCGCATCCGCCTTGAATCACGCTAAACGGTTTTTTGTTGCACTGCGAGATTAAATTTGCAGCCGCCCCCGTTCAGGCCCCGGGCAGACAAAAAATCACAGGAATGCGCAGCGGCGCTCGGTTTTGCCGCATGGCAGCGGCTTCCGCTTCCGCACACTTCTGTTTTAATCGGCGGGCGCGGCGGCTATGCTGCGGACCAGTCCGGGTGGGGGGGAGATTGGGTGATGAGTGCGGCACTTACCATCAGCAGCAAGAATTATTCGTCCTGGTCGCTGCGCGGCTGGCTGCTGTGCAAGATGGCGGGGCTGGAATTCCAGGAGGTGATTTCCTCCAGCGATGATCCGTCGACGCGCGCCGAGCTTCTGCTGCTGTCGCCCTCCTTCCTGGTGCCCTGCCTCGAGCACAATGGCATCAAGGTCTGGGATACCCTGGCGATCGCGGAATATCTGGCCGAGATCTTCCCGGACGCCGGGCTGCTGCCGGCCGACCTGAAGGCGCGGACCCTGTCGCGGGCGATCGCCGGCGAGATGCATGCGGGCTTTGCCAACCTGCGCTCGGCCCTGCCGATGAACATCAAGGCCTATTATCCGAATTTCCGCATCTGGGCCGGCGCCCAGGCCGATATCGACCGCATCGTCGAGATCTGGACCGAGATGCTGACGACCTATGGCGGCCCCTATCTCTTCGGCGACCGCTTCACCCTGGCGGATGCGATGTATGCGCCCGTATGCGCCCGCTTCCGCACCTATGACGTGAAGCTGCCGCCGCTGCTGGCCGCCTATCGCGACACCGTGCTCGCCCATCCCTTCATGATCGAATGGGCCGAAGCCGCCAAGACCGAGCCCGAGGAGCTGGAGGAGCTCGACGTCGAGTTCTGATACCGGAGATCCTTGAAGAGGACTCTTTGGCAGTCCGTGCAGATTTCCCATGCCATCAGGGCATATGAGAAATCTGATGTTCTTCAGGCGCGCGGTGCGGTCAGCACTTCGTGCGGCTGGTATGAGTGCAAAAAGATCGGCCGCTCCGGGGATCCCGGGGCGGCCGTCTGTTTTTCTGACCAGCGTTGCGGAGCATTTCCCGGCGACACGGAGCCGGTCCATCTGGGGCAAGCTGCCCGCCCTCGAGTTCGAAAGCCTCTTTCCGCGTCCCGGCACAGGCGGAAAGAGGCGCGTTCTCATGCCAAAGATCCTCGAAGAGGACTCTTTGGTATTCAAATGCGGATTTCTCATGTCCTTGGAGCATATGAGAAATTCGCTGTTCTTCAGGCGCTAGAGCATTTTCAAGCGAAGTGGATACCGGTTCGCGTGAAGAAAATACGTAAAATCAAAATACTAGGTTCTGTTGACAAAGGCTCGCATCCAGAGGCGGACTGAGGCGATAAGGACGAAGCCGAGATAGCTGTCGGCG
>JBBSSF010000526.1:0-3018 GCA_038242345.1 Hyphomicrobiales bacterium | reverse complement strand
GGCTGCTGGTGTCGCTGCTGCTCGCCGGCCAGCCCCATCGCCCGGCCGAGCGGACGGAGCGGACCGGCATCGCGCCGGCGGTGGTGCGCCGGGCGGAAGCGTGGATCGAGGCCCATGCCGCGGGTCCGGTGCGGCTCGATGACATTGCGGCCGCCGCCGGCGTGCCGGTGCGCACCCTTCAGGACGGCTTCCGCCGTTTCCGCGGGGTGAGCCCGATGCAGGTCGTGCGCCGGCACCGGCTCGACCATGCCCGCCGCCGGCTGCTGGCGGGCGAGGGCGAGCGCATCGCCGACATCGCGCTGGAATGCGGCTTTGCCCATCTCGGCCGCTTCTCCCAGGTCTATCGCGCGCAGTTCGGCGAGACGCCCTCGGAGACCCAGCGCCACCAAACCGCGCGCGTCCGCTGAGCGCAGTCCTGCTTCCGGTTGCGGAATTGCCCTTCCCCCGCGCGTTGCGATAGGGTCGCGCCGGAAGACTGGATCCGGCGGTCGGGGCGGAGGGGACGCCCCGAGGGGACGGGTCCGGTGAAGGCAGGGCATGACGGCAGACACATTTTCGCATGAGACGGCTGCGGCCGGCGCGGCTTCCGGTCCGGGGACGGAGGCCGATCCGCGCGCCTCGTCCGAGGGCTCTCCGGCTGACGGGGAGGGCGCGGCCGACGAGCGCCAGCTGCTGGCCGGCGTGCTGGCGGGCCTGCTCGCCCTGCCGCGCCGGGCGATGGCGGCCGCCTCCGGCGCGCCCGAGACATCCGCCCCGTCCCCGGCGTCCGCCGCGTCCAGCAAGACGGGGGCGGAGGAGGTAGCCGCTGCCGCCGGTGATCCGGAGCCGGGGGCGGATCACGGGCCGCTGCCCGCCGATCCGGGGGCGGAGGCCGACGGAGCGTCGCCGGTCGCCGCGACGCCTGTCACGACGCCCGGATCCTGGGCGGGACCGCTTTCCTCCGGCGCCGCGCCGGCTCCGGTCGGGGCCAGCCATCTGGCGGCCGTCACCGTCGAGGGGGCTGCCGTGACCGGGACGGGCGGCACCGGGACGGATGCGGCGCCCGCGCCCGACGGGCCCTCCCTGGCCGGTGCCTTCGCGGCGCCGGCGCTGCCGGCCGGATCATCCGCCATGCCCGGGCCGTCCGCGGCCGAAGCCGCCGCTCCGGCGTCTGCGGTCGATGCGGCCGCGCCGTCTGAGGTTCCCGGGGCTGCTCCTGTCTCGGCCGGGCTGGAGCCGGCGAACGCGCTGCCGGCCGCCCCGGCCTCGGATTCCCCGCCGACGTCCCCCTCCACGGAGGCCGCTGGCGCCGTCGATCCGTCCCCGGCCCGCCCGGGGACAGGCGGCACCGGCGGCGGGGTCGGCACCGTCCTGCCGGACGGGCAGGCGGGTGTCGCCGGGGTGATCGAGTTTGCCGCCGTGAGCGAGACGGTCGCCCGGGAGGACAGCGCCCGGCCGTCGCTCTCGGTGTCGGGCGTCACGGTGACCGAGGGCACGCCGGGCACGGCGGCCGCGGCCGGCTGGTTCTCCACCGAGGGCAACCAGATCGTCGATGCGGCCGGCAATCCGGTGCAGCTGACCGGTGTCAACTGGTTCGGCTTCGAGGCCGATACCATGGCGCCCCACGGGCTGTGGGCGCGCAGCTACACCGACATGCTGGACCAGATGGTGGAGCTGGGCTTCAACACGCTCCGGTTGCCCTTCTCCTCCGACATGCTGCACGCCACCGGCACCGCCTCGGGCATCGACTATTCCCTGAACCCGGATCTGGCCGGCCTCACGCCCATCGAGGTGATGGACAGGATCATCGACTATGCCGGCTCCATCGGCCTGCGGGTGATCCTTGACCATCATCGCAGCGATGCCGGCATCGGCACCTCGGCCAACGGGCTCTGGTATGATGACGCCCACAGCGAGGCAAAGTGGATTTCCGACTGGCAGATGCTGGCCGAACGCTATGCCGACACCCCGGCCGTGATCGGCGCCGACCTGCACAACGAGCCCTATAACGGCACCTGGGGCGATGGCGGCGTGACCGACTGGGCGCGTGCCGCCACCGAGGCCGGCAACGCCATCGGCGCCGTCAACCAGAACTGGCTGATCTTCGTCGAAGGCATCGGCACCTATGAAGGCGAGAGCTACTGGTGGGGCGGCAACCTCCTGGGGGTGCGCGACCATCCGGTCACCCTCGATGTCGACATCAAGCTGGTCTATTCGGTCCACGACTATCCGAATTCCGTGCACGCCCAGCCCTGGTTCGAGGGCGACGACTTCGCGGCGGACCTGCCGGCGAAGTTCGACCAGATGTGGGGCTATATCTACCAGGAGGGCATTGCCCCGGTGTGGATCGGCGAGTTCGGCACCAACCTCACCGATCCCAAGGACATCGCCTGGCTGGAGGTTCTGACCGCCTATCTGGGCGGCGACTTCGACAATGACGGCACGAGCGATCTGGCCGGGGACGACACCGGCCCGTCCTGGACCTTCTGGTCGTGGAACCCCAATTCCGGCGATACCGGCGGCATCCTCGCCGATGACTGGACCACGGTGAACACCGCCAAGCTGGCCTATCTCGATCCGATCCTGTTCGATTTCGGCGAGACCACCGTCGAGACCTACGCCCTCTTCACCATCAGCCTGTCGGCCGCTGCCACCGAGACGGTGTCGGTGGACTTCCGCACCGTCAGCGGCACGGCCGACGACACCGATTTCGTCCTGCAGGCGGGCACGCTGATCTTCGATCCCGGCGAGACGGAAAAGACGATCGCCGTGGCGGTCACCCCGGACACGCTGGCCGAGGGGGACGAGACATTCACCCTGGTGCTCGAAAATGCCGCCGGCGCGACCATCTCCCGGGCCGAGGGCACGGCCATCATCCGCAATGACGACACCGGCGGGGACGATGGTGGCGACGACGATGGCGGGGAGGATGATGGCGGCGGGACCGATGATGGCGGCACCGATGATGGCGGCGGGGACACGGGCGGCGGCACGGATCCGTCCGGTGACGGGCTGGTGCTTTCCTATGCGCTGCTGGAT
>JBBSSF010000525.1:0-3024 GCA_038242345.1 Hyphomicrobiales bacterium | reverse complement strand
TCCGTGCGGGATCAGCCGGCGGCGAAGGCGTCGGTGGCGCGGATCAGCTGGTTCAGGATGCCGGGTTCGTTGAAGGCGTGGCCGGCGTCGGGGATCAGGTGGAAAGCGGCTTCCGGCCAGGCGCGATGCAGGGCCCAGGCGGTTGCGGCCGGGGTGGCGATGTCATAGCGCCCCTGCACGATCACCGCAGGGATGTGGCGGATGCGGCCGACGTCGCGCAGCAGCTGGCCCTCGGCGAAGAAGCCGGCATGGACGAAATAGTGGTTTTCGATCCGGGCGAAGGCCAGCGCGTAGCTGTCGGAGCTGTGGGTGTCGGTGGAGGCCTGATTCGGCAGGAGCGTGATGGTCTCGCCCTCCCACAGGCTCCAGGCCCTGGCGGCCTCGATCTGGGCATGGGGGTCGGCACCGACCAGACGCTTGCGATAGGCCGAGATCAGGTCGCCGCGTTCCTCGGCGGGAATGGGGGCGAGGAAGCGCTCCCACTTGTCCGGGAACAGCCAGGAGGCGCCTTCCTGATAGTACCAGAGCAGTTCGGCCCGGCGCAGGGCGAAGATGCCGCGCAGCACGATCTCCGACACATGCTCGGGATGGGTCTCGGCATAGGCCAGCGCCAGGGTGGACCCCCAGGAGCCGCCGAACACCAGCCACTTGTCGACGCCGAGGATTTCCTTGCGCAGGCGCTCGATGTCGGAAACCAGGTGCCAGGTGGTGTTGGCGTCGAGGCCGGCATGGGGCGTCGAGCGGCCGCAGCCGCGCTGATCGAACAGCAGCACCCGATATTTCTGCGGGTCGAACAGCCGGCGGTGATCGGCCGAGCAGCCGGCACCCGGGCCGCCATGCAGGAACACGGCCGGCTTGCCGTCCGGATTGCCGCTCACTTCCCAGTAGACCCGGTGGCCGTCGCCGACATCGAGATAGCCGCTGTCATGGGGCTCGATCGGCGGGTAGAACCCGCGCAGATCGCCGGTTGCGACGCTCGCCTGATCCGCGCTCATCTTGGGGGAAATCCTTCTCGTGGGGAAAGACGGGGGCCGGGCGCGATCAAGGACGCCGGGGCCTCCGAGGGTGCGCCGGGTGCCGGCCGGTGGCAAGCACCGGCCGGGCTCAGCCGGCGACGATCTTCACATAAGTGCCGGTGGTCGGCTCCAGACCGGGGTCTAGGCCGTTCAGCACCAGGAACAGGTTGCGCCGCCGCTCCTCGGCAATGCCGGTCAGGCGCGCCGCCAGGCTGTCCACCGTATCGCCGGGGCGCACCTGGATGATGCGGATGCGCAGCGGCCGCAGCGCCGCCGCCTCGCTGGCCGAGAGCTGGCGGAAGCTGGCCGTCGTCTCGGCGAAGGCCCGGTCGAAGGCCGGCGTCGGGTTGGCGGTGGCGAAGATGAAGCGGAAGACGTGGATGCCCTTGCGGATGACGGCGATGCGGAAGGACCAGTTGTCGGCAATGGCCGAGGCGGTCGCTGCCGGCAGTCCGCCGATCTCCATCACCCGCAGGCTGTCCGGGATCAGCCCCTTCACCCAGCCCGAGGCGAGATAGCTGTCGAGGCTGATATTTTCCGCCAGCTCCACGGCATCGAAGCGCATGGCCATGGTGCCGCCATCGGTGCCGAGCACGGCCCGGGCGGTGTTTTCCAACAGGAAGCCCGCGGGCGCCGTGAAGGCGATGCCGAGTTCGGCATGAAGGAAGGAGCGGCCATGGACGAAGCCCTCGCGCGGGTCGTCGCCATAGAGCATCCCGTCGAGGCTCTTCAGGTAGACGTCGCGGTCCTGGGTGCCGATGCCGGGGGCACCGATGCCGCGGGCCGCGCGAATCGCCATGGCGATTCTCTCAGGGGTTGCCGGATGGGTGGAGAGGAAGTCGGTCGCCTGTCCGCCATCCCGGCGCGGGGTCTT
Source organism: Hyphomicrobiales bacterium (assembly GCA_038242345.1). GTDB lineage: Bacteria > Pseudomonadota > Alphaproteobacteria > Rhizobiales > Segnochrobactraceae > JBBSSF01. The sequence continues at coordinate 1,134 of JBBSSF010000525.1, read as the reverse complement.
CAGGTCGGCATACTGCCCCATGGAGTTGAGGAAGCGGGCGGCGGCGAAGGGATCATAGCCGGCGCCGCCGAGGGTGCGCACGCCGATGGCGTCCGCCTCCAGCTCCTGGGCCTGGGAGACCTGGGCCAGCGACATCTGGCTCTTGGCAATTGCGCTCTTGGCGACCTGCTGGTCCTGGGTGACATTGGCCGCGACCTTGGTCACCACGGCCGCCGCCTCCGCCCGGCGCTGGCGCGCCACCGCATGATCGGCCGTCACATGGGCCATCTCGTGGGCCAGCACCGCCGCCACTTCCGAGGTGTCGTTGGCGAGCGCCAGCAGACCGCGGGTGACATAGAGATAGCCGCCCGGCATGGCGAAGGCATTCACCGCCGGCGAATTGAGGATGGTGATGCGGTAGCTCTGGGAGGGTGCATCGGAGGCCGCCACCAGCCGGCCGACGGCGCGCGCGATGGCGCGCTCCACCTGCGGGTCGTTGTAGACCCCGCCATAGGCGGCCACGAGGCGCGGATGCTCCGAGGCCGCCGCCGCCGCGGCCGGCGCAGGTGCTGCCGTCGGCTGGGGCACGGGTTCGGAAATGGTGATCGTCGGCTCGCGCGGACCGGCAGCGCAGCCGGCCACAAGCAGCGCGGCGAGCACGAAACCGGCCAGCCGCGCCCCCTGCCGTCCCGCGACGGAGAAGCCGCCCCCTTGCACGCGCACCGGACCCGGTCCGCGCATCCACCGGATGCCTGCCATCATGGCACCGTTCACTCGCTCACCCCGAGCCGTTCGATCTGTCCGGGATGGAAGAGCCGCATGGCGCCGCCCTCCCGGGACACGAGCCAGCCGCGCACCCGTACCCGCGCACCCGCAAGCGTCGCGGGATCCAGTCCCGCGCTGACGAAGCCCTGCCGATCGCTGTCCGATATGGTCACGGTGAAATCAAGGCTCCAGTGACCGCCGAAATTGAGACAGCGCATCCGGCTTGTTTGCCCCGTGGAGAGGACGGTCCCCTCCACCAGGGCGAACTGCCCGGCATGGGGGGCATCCCCCGGGTCACCCGCGGACACCGGCCCGGCGCAGCCACCCGCCCACCCCCCGCGCCGCGCGCGGCGCGCCCGCGCCTCCGCCGCCCGGAGCGGCGGCAGGCAG
>JBBSSF010000524.1:0-3044 GCA_038242345.1 Hyphomicrobiales bacterium | reverse complement strand
CCCCCCCGTCGGCAAGGCGCCGCCGCCCCCCGGCATCGCGCACCTCGCTGCGGTTATCGCCCGGCCGGACGAGGGCACGCGGCGCCAGCTGGCGCACCGCGGCGAGGGTGTGCTTGCGCGAGGTGTTGGCGATGTGCCCCAGCTCGGCCTGGGTGATGGAGACGGACCGGCCGGCCTGACCGCCGACGCTGCGCCAGAGCACCGCCGCGATGCGCCGGGCCGGACTGTCGATGAGCAGGTCCTCGACGGTCAGAAGCGCCATGTCGATGTTGAGCATGGCAATCTGGGCAAAGGCGCGCATGACCTCGGGATCGGTGGCCAGCCGCTCCATCTCGCGCAGGGGCAGATGGGCCAGCGCCGATTCCGTCACCGTCTCCAGCCCCACCCGCCGGGGCTTGCCGGTGATGAACGCCCCTTCCCCGAACCAGGCCCCCGGCTGGGCCAGATGGGCGAGGTGAGGCCCGGATGATCCCGCCGCGATGGTGACCGCAAGCTCCCCCCGGATCAGGCCATAGATGCCACCCGGCGGATCGCCGAGCAGATAGACCGCGGTCCGGGCGGGAAACATCTCCAGACGCAGCCGGTCGATGATCGCATCCTGAAGCGCTGGCAGCTGTCCCGAAAGCCAGCCTTTTTCCAGAAGGATGCGGAAGGTGGTCCGGCGTTCGGTTCCCGGCATTCAATTATCCTCCCGGGGACAATCTCCCCCTTCCGGACAGGCTATGACTTAAGGCGAAATCGGGAGCCCCGCCAAGGGAAGTGGCCACATGAGACAGCCTCTGCGCCGACTGGTTGCCATCAGTGCAGCCTTCTTCACCCTGGCCCTGCCGGCACTGGCGGCAGACGGCCAGCGCCCCAACATCCTGGTGATCTGGGGCGACGACATCGGCTACGAGAATGTCAGCGCCTATGGTCTGGGCGTGATGGGCTACACGACGCCCAACATCGACAGCATCGCCGCCGAGGGCATCCGCTTCACCGATCATTATGCGCAGCCCTCCTGCACCGCCGGCCGCGCCGCCTTCATCACCGGCCAGTATCCGATCCGCTCGGGCATGACCACGGTCGGCCAGCCGGGCGACAGCCTGGGCCTTCAGGCCGCCTCCCCGAGCCTTGCCGAAGTGCTGAAGCAGGCCGGCTATGCCACCGGCCATTTCGGCAAGAACCATCTCGGCGACCGCAACGAGCATCTGCCGACAGCCCACGGCTTCGACGAGTTCTTCGGCAACCTCTACCATCTGAACACCCAGGAAGAAGCCGAGCAGCGCGACTATCAGGCGTTCGGCAAGGCCTATTCCGGCAGTCTGGAAGCCTATGAGAAGCAGTTCGGCACCCGCGGCGTGCTGCATTCCTTCGCCACCAATACCGACGACCCGACGCAGGATCCCCGCTTCGGCCGGGTGGGCAGACAGACCATCGAGGATACCGGCCCGCTCACCCAGGAGCGCATGAAGAGCTTCGACGAGGACGAGGTCATCCCCAAGGCGGAAGCCTTCATGCAGAAGGCGAAGGACGACAACAAGCCCTTCTTCGTCTGGCTGAACACCAGCCGCATGCATCTCTATACGCGCCTCAATGACAAATGGCGCTATGCTGCGGAAAAATACACGTCGGAGTCCGACTATCATGGCTCCGGAATGCTCCAGCACGACCATGACATCGGCCTCGTGCTCGAATATCTGAAGCAGAACGGGCTCGATGACAACACCATCGTCTGGTACTCGACGGACAACGGCCCGGAACATTCCTCCTGGCCCCATGGCGCCACCACGCGCTTCCGCGGCGAGAAGATGACCACCTATGAAGGCGGCGTCCGCGTCATCTCCATGCTCAAGTGGCCCGGGGTCATCAAGCCCGGCCAGACCCTCAATGGCATCCAGGGCCATCAGGACATGTTCACCAGTCTGGCCGCGGCCGCCGGCGTGGACAATGTCGCCGATCTGATGATGCAGCAGAAGAAGCAATATATCGACGGGCTCAACAACCTTCCCTACTGGACGGGAAACTCGGACCACTCGGAACGTTCCAGCATCTTCTATTATTATGAATCGCGGCTGATGGCGGTCCGCATGGGGCCGTGGAAATTTCACTTCGCCACCAAGGAGGATTATTACGCCAACGTGGTGCCACGGACGATGCCACTGGTGTTCAACATCCGCATGGATCCGTTCGAGAGTTATGACACCGTGGATGCCTATGGCCATCTCGTGCAGAAGGTGTCGTGGCTGTTCCAGCCCATGGGCCAGCTCGTGCAGGCCCATCTGAAGACCCTGATCGACTACCCGCCGGTGCAGGGCGGCAAGAGCTTCGACATGTCGAACGCCGTCGAGCAGGTGCTCCAGAAGGGCAACCAGTAACCATCCCCCTGAGAACCGGATCCCGACAGGGCTCCCGGCAGAGGTGAAAAGACCATGACTCGCAGAACAGTCCTGTTCGCCACGCTCGTCGTGTCTCTGGCCACCCTGCCGGGGGCGCCCCGCATGGCGGCGGCGGCCGGAACCGGCCCCCTTGCCGCGCAGGACGGGCAGGTCGTCCTGCCCTATGCGGAGCAGAAATTCCGCGGCGCCGTGGGCACGACCTTCCGGGATTCCGACCCGGCGGGCTTCCCCGCTCCGGTCACCGCCCCGGCGGGGGCGCCCAACGTGCTGGTGATCCTGCTCGATGATGTCGGCTTCGGGCAGTTTGCCGTTTCCGGCGGCGGCGTACCCTCGCCATCCCTGGAGGCGCTGGCCCATGAGGGCCTGCTCTACAACCGCTTCCACACCACCGCGCTCTGCTCGCCCACCCGGGCGGCCCTGCTGACCGGGCGCAATCACAATGTCTCGGGCACCGGCGTCATCACCGAGCTTGCCACCGGCTATGATGGCTATACGGGGATCATTCCGAAGGATACCGCTACCGTCGCCGAGATCCTGCGCCAGAATGGCTACATTACCTCCTGGTTCGGCAAGAACCACAACACGCCGATCTATGAGACGAGCGCCGTCGGCCCGTTCGATCACTGGCCGAACGGGCTGGGATTCGATTATTTCTACGGCTTCATG
>JBBSSF010000523.1:0-3068 GCA_038242345.1 Hyphomicrobiales bacterium | reverse complement strand
ATATCTCAAGGACATGAGAAATCCGCATCGGAACACCGGAGGATCCATCTCAAGGACCTTCTGGTATGAACGGGCGCCCCGCTCCCGGTCTGCAAAACGCCGCGCGGACGGCGCCTTCCGGTCTCCCCGTCCACCACCGGCTTCCTCTCGCGCCCTCCTGCCGGGCCCGGTGCGGTGTTGACTTCCGGGCTTTTGTAATCACATTCTGGCGCCCATCCGAACGAACCGAAGAAAGGCGCGCCTTCCATGGACCGCATCAATCTCGAGACCCGCGCGCTCCAGGAGATCGACGCCGCGCATCACATTCACCCCTTTTCCGACACCGGCGCCCTCAACAGCGAGGGATCGCGGGTGATCGTGCGGGCGAAGGGCGTGCATCTCTGGGATTCCGAGGGCAAGCGCCTGATCGACGGCATGGCCGGCCTGTGGAATGTCAACATCGGCCATGGCCGGGAAGAGATCATCGAGGCGATCGACCGGCAGCTGCGCCAGCTTGATTTCTACAACACCTTCTTCAAGACCACCCATCCGCCGGCGATCGAGCTGTCGCGGCTGCTGGCCGAGCTGACGCCGGAGCCGTTCACCCGTGTGTTCTTCACCGGCTCGGGCTCAGAGTCCAACGACACCATCATCCGTCTAGTCCGGCATTATTGGGCGGTGCAGGGCAAGCCGGAGAAGTCGGTCTTCATCGCCCGGAACAATGCCTATCATGGCTCGTCCATCGGCTCCGGGTCGCTCGGCGGCATGAAGCCGATGCATGCCCAGGGCGGGATGCCCATTCCCGGCATCGTCCATGTGCCCCAGCCCTACTGGTATGGCGAAGGCGGCGACAGCGACCCGGACGCCTTCGGCCTGTGGGCGGCGGATCAGGTGGCCGAGGCCATCGACGCGATCGGCGCCGACAAGGTGGGCGCCTTCATCGGCGAGCCGATCCAGGGCGCCGGCGGCGTCATCATCCCGCCCGCCACCTACTGGCCGGCGGTGGAAAAGATCTGCCGGGAGCGCGACGTGCTCCTCGTCTCCGACGAGGTGATCTGCGGCTTCGGCCGTACCGGGCGCTGGTTCGGCTGCGAGACCTTCGGCTTCACGCCTGACATCATGACCATCGCCAAGGGCGTCACCTCCGGCTATCTGCCGCTCGGCGGCGTGATGCTGACCGAGAAGGTGGCGCAGGTGCTGGAGGCCGGTGGCGACTTCCACCACGGCTACACCTATTCCGGCCACCCGGCCTGCTGCGCGGCGGCCATCGCCAATCTGAAGCTGATGCGCGACGAGAAGGTGGTGGAGCGCGTCGCCGCCGACATCGGCCCCTATCTGCAGAAGAAGTGGGCGACGCTGGCCGAACACCCGCTGGTGGGCGAGGCGCGCATGGTCGGCCTCATCGGCGCGCTGGAGCTGACGCCGGACAAGACCACCCGGGCGAAGTTCGCCACCGAGACCGGCAAGGTCGGCACGATTGCCCGCGACCTCTCCTTCGCCAACGGCCTCGTCATGCGCGCCACCCGCGACAGCCTCATCCTCTCCCCGCCTCTGGTCATCAGCCACGCCGACGCCGACGAGATCGTCGACATCGCCGGCCGCGTGCTGGACGGCACACTGGCCGAGGTGAAGAAGCTCGGGCTGATGTGAGGGGTGGGGCGGCGGCCGGTTCCGGAAATGTGAGACGGGGGGAGGCGTCCACAACGCCTCCCCCTTCTTGCGTCTGGCCGGGGAACCAGAGGGCGGGTAGCGGCGCGGATACACCTTTAATTGCACCGCATCTTCTCGCGCCCGGAAATTGGCCTTACACTTCCTCCTGATAACCCCTTTTCGGGGGAGGATTGGGAAGTGGGCTCGCCATCCAGCCGGTCAGATCTTGAGACCGTAGATGCAGCGGTTGACATCTTTGTAATCTCAGAGACTGTCCGCTCCATCTTGCTCAGTGAATACGCGTTCCTTCCTTCCAATTCCGAGAGTATCGGCATTGGCGGGTTCATTCGGGCGGCTCTCTGCGACGCGTCCCTGCTCCCACAGACATCCTTTGTCGAACGAATATTTGGATCTGGGGCCCGTGAAACCTTAATACGCCTTGAGGGCAACAAGCCTTGGCTGGATCCGTGGCGGGCACCTGTCAGCAGATCGTTGATGGCCGCGATCACCTATGCCTCTCACCTGAGAGAAGAGACATCCGGCTACAGTGACATTAAGCTTCGATACGTATTATTTGTAATACTTACATCATCAGACCCTCTCATTAAAAATGAAACTCTTGAATTTCTTCAATCTATAAATATCGACATCGATAGAGCCGCGACAGAAATCGCCTCCATATGCATGGAAAATCATGATCCGAAAGAAAGGCGAGAGGCGTGGGAGAATATTTTAGCGGGCACTAAGTTCAGGGGGATTATAGATAAATTTGATACACCTTCTGCCACCGAAGGACCCGCTCCCCGCCCGCCCATGGTCGCCCTGCTCCGCCCGGATAATCCATGGGCTTCGGATGCCCGGGATGCCACCGGCTCCGACGCCGAAGCCCGGGCCTTTGCCGACATGGTGACAGCGCGCCAGTTCAAGCCGCCGCTGGCGGTCGGCGTTTTTGGCGCCTGGGGATCCGGCAAGAGCTTCTTCCTGCGCCAGATCCACGACGCCATCACGCGGCGCAACGACAATACTCAACCGCTCGCCACCGACAGCCCCGTCCAGTTTTGTGAACACGTCGTCCAGATCAGGTTCAACGCCTGGCATTATGCCGAGACGAACCTGTGGGCCAGTCTGGTCGACCACATTCTCACCTCCCTCTATGACTGGATGTCCGCAAACGGAGAGGCGACCAAGGCCGAGACCCTGCTCGGCTCGCTGACCACCGCACGCCATCTCACTGTCGAAGCCGCGGCCGCACTCGTCGCAGCCCGCGAGATCCGGGAACAGAAGCGCGCGGCCCTCCAACAGGCAGAGGCCACGCTGGCGACCGCGCGGACCAAGGCCGAGGCCAATCCGCGGACACATCTTCTGGCCGCCTTCGATACTCTGATCGCTGACCGTAAGGCAAAGAACGCGCTTGAGAAAACGGCGACCGGGCTGGGGCT
>JBBSSF010000522.1:0-3069 GCA_038242345.1 Hyphomicrobiales bacterium | reverse complement strand
GGGCGACGCCCAGGCGCGTCATCACCGGAAAGCCGCCCCAGACCAGCGCCGCCGCCAGGCCGCAGGCAATCCCCGCCAGCCTCTCCCCGCCCTGCCGCTCCATGCCCGTCCTCCCGCCCCGCCCCGCAGTCCCGGACCATCCGGCCCGCGGATCCCCCCGTCTCGCCAGCGGCGGCGGAGGCTGTTATCTTTGACAAGAGTGTCATCTTTGACACCGTTGTCAATGATGGACGACGGAGGGACGCGCCATGGCGGGCGTGCGGCAGTTCGACGAGGCGGAGACGCTCTCGGCCGCCCTTGAGGTGTTCTGGACCAAGGGGCTGGCGGCGACCTCGATGCAGGATCTGGCCACTGCGACCGGGGTGCAGCGCGGGTCGCTCTACAATGCCTATGGCGACAAGGAAGCGATCTTCCAGCGCGCCTACGACCTTTATGCCGAGCGCTTCCTGACCTCGATCGCCGACAGTCTGGCCGGCGACGATGTGGAAGCCGCCCTGAAGGCGGTATTTCGCACGGCGATCACCACCATGACCGAGGGCGCGCCCGCCCGCGGCTGCCTGACCACCAAGACCGCCAGCGATGGCAGCATCGCGAGCCCGGAGGTGCGCGCCCGGCTGGCGGAAATGCTGGAGCACTTCGCCACCCTGGTGCGCACGGCCCTCGACCGGCCGGATTTCCGCGCCCGTCTGGCCCTCGACCCGGCGGCGACCGCCGATGTGGTCGTCACCTTCACCCGTGGTCTGGCCGTGATGGAGCGGGTGCATGGCGATCCGGCCCGGCTGACCGAGACCGCCCGGGCGATCGTCAAGGCGCTGGTGCATCCGGCCCCCGGCCGCGCCTTCTGACGGCCCGGCGCCCGCCCGCGGCCACCACGCCGATGTGCTCCCGGCAGGGAAGGCGCCGGCGGGGCAGACAGGGGGCGCGCTTTCGGCTTAGTCTCGGTTCCCCGTCCGATCCCTGCCACCGGGAGATACCAGCCTCCATGCCGCGCCTGCTGCTTCTGCGTCATGCCAAGTCCGCCTGGGACGCTCCGGGGCTTGCCGATTTCGAGCGGCCGCTTAATGCGCGCGGCCGCCGCGCCGCGCCGATGATGGGCCGGCACATGGCCGAACATGCCCTCGTTCCCGACCGGGTGCTGTGCTCCACCGCCCGGCGCACCCGCGAAACCTTCGGCTGCCTGCTGCCCTTTCTCGATCGGGAAATGGATGTCCAGTTCACCCGGGCGCTCTACGAGACGGGCCCGGCCGATTATCTGGCCGCGATCCGCACCCGCGGCGGCAGCGCGCGCACGCTGCTGCTGATCGGCCACAATCCGGCCCTCCAGGAGCTGGCCCTCGATCTCATCGCCGCCGGCAACCCGGCGATCCTGTCCGGCATCGGCGACGCCTATCCGACAGCCGGGCTCTCCATCATCGATTTTCCCGACCGCACCTGGTCGGACATCCGGCCGCGCAGCGGGCGCATCGTCGCCTTCTTCCGGCCGCGCGAACTGGAAGCCGTCGGAGCGGAGGCGCGGGAACAGGATGAGTGACGACCCCGGCCGGACTGGCAAGAGCGGAAAGACGGGCAAGGCCGGCCGGGACCGGCCGGTGCGCTTCGATCTGGATGACCCGGAGCTGCCGCGCGCCATCAAGGACGCCGCCCTCGGCTCCGGCGGCTTTCCCTATGACAAGGGTCTGAAGGAGAAGGACTACACCCCGCGCCTGCGCGCGCTGCAGATCGAGCTAGTCAAGCTCCAGTTCCACATGCTGAAGACCGGCATGCGCATCGTCTGCCTGTTCGAGGGGCGCGACGCTGCCGGCAAGGGCGGCGCGATCTCGGCGGTGCGGGAATATCTGAACCCGCGCAATGCCCGCATCGTCGCCCTGCCCAAGCCCAACGAGACCGAAAGCGGCCAGTGGTATTTCCAGCGCTATGCCCGCGAGATGCCGACCCGGGGGGAGATGGTGCTGTTCGACCGCTCCTGGTACAACCGCGCCGGTGTGGAGCGGGTGATGGGCTTTGCCACTCCGGATCAGGTCGGCCAGTTCCTGCGCGAGGCGCCGCGGTTCGAGTCGATGCTGGCGGAGGAGGGCATCCTCCTCTTCAAGTTCTATCTGGAAATCGGCCGCGAGATGCAGATGCTGCGCTTCCACGAGCGCCGGCACGATCCGCTGAAGGTGTGGAAGCTGTCCGACATGGACCGCAAGGCCCTGGGTCTCTGGGACGCCTACACCGAGGCGCGCGACCGCATGATCGAGGTGACCCACACCGGCACCACCCCGTGGACCGTGGTCCTCGGCAATGACAAGCGCCGGGCCCGGCTGGCCCTCATCGCCCATCTGCTCGACCGGGTGGACTATGAGGGCAAGGATGCCGGCGTGGTCGGCACGCCGGATCCGCTGATCCTCGGCCAGGGACCGGACTTCCGCCCCGCGCTGCCTGCCCCCGTCGCGGCCGCCTGATGTCCGCTGTCTCATACCAGGCGCACGACGTGCGGACCGCACCTTAGCGCCTGAAAGGCAGCGGATTTCTCATATGCGCCAATGGCATGAGAAATCCGCACCGGACGACCGAAGAGTCCTTTTCAAGGATCCTTGGTCTCAGGGACAGGGGAACCGGCGCCGGACTGCCGGGGGGATCCTTTCGAGGGCCTTCGGCATGACGTATCCGGGCCGCACCACGCCAGCGCGGCCCGCAGGTCCCGAGCCCCGGCGTGTCTTACCAGAGCACCTTCGGCAGACGCTTCTTCCAGCGCTGGCCGGCCGGCAGGTCGCCCCCGGCCCCGCGCCGGCGACCGGCCGCGCGCCGGCGGCCCTCCGTCTCCCGGCCGGCCTCTCCGGCGGACGCCTCCTCGACGACCGGCGCCACCACGGGCTTCACGACGGCCACGGGCACCGGGGCGGCAACCAGACCGCGGGTGCGCGGACGGCCGCGCTTGCGCACCGGCTTTGCCACCGGCTCGGCGGTGACCTCCCGGACGACGCTCGTCGCCCCGTCGTCCCGCACCTCGGCACGGGCGCCGGCGGGAGCGAGATCGGATGGCCAGGCCGAGGGATCCAGCACCCGCGGCGCCGAGGCGGCCGAGCG
>JBBSSF010000521.1:0-3071 GCA_038242345.1 Hyphomicrobiales bacterium | reverse complement strand
AGATGTTCTCCAATCCGCGCGCGCTGTCCCTGGTCGCGATCTGGTTCGGCCTCAACATGCTGGTCGGCCTGGTGCCGGCGCTGGCCGGGGGCGGTCTGGCGATTGCCTGGCAGGCCCATGTCGGCGGCTTTGCCGCCGGCCTGCTCCTCTTTCCCCTGTTCGATCCGGTGCCGGCCGCGCGCAGGGGCTGATGGCAGGGGATCCTATTCAAGGATCTTTGGCATGATCCGCTCCCCTTCGGGGACGCGGTGCACGCCCGCACGTCGTGTTCCCGGCATGATACCAGGCGCATGAAGTGCTGACCGCACCATGCGCCTGAAGGACAGCGAATTTCTCATATGCGCCAATGGCATGAGAAATCCGCATCGGAATACCAAAGAGTCCTTTTCAAGGATCTTTGGTATGAGCCGCTCACCGCCCGCTCTCCTCTTTGTGTGGAGCGCCCGCACCTACGTGCGTTTCGGCCTTTTCCGGTGCCGGGCACTCACGCTCCGCGTTGCGGGAGGCGCCACGATTCTGCGATGCTGTGACATGAACCGGCTGGGACAAGACCGGACCATGAAACGCGGCCGCCCGGACAGAAGCGCGGCCTTTCCAAGGGGAGGAAGACAAAGATGACCGTTTCCCGGATCCTGAAGGACAAGGGCTCGGCCGTCATCAGCGTGACCGGCGAGCAGACTGTCGAGGTCGTGTGCGGGCTGCTCTCGGGCAACCGGATCGGCGCCGTGGTGGTGCTCGATGCCGGGGGCGAACTCTGTGGCATCTTCACCGAGCGCGATGTGGTGAACGCGCTTGCGCGCGAGGGCACCGACGCCTTCTCGCGGCCGGTTTCCACCTACATGACCCGCGATGTCGAGACGGTGGGGCGCGATGCGACGGTGGCCAGCGTGATGGCGCGCATGACCGCCGGGCGCTTCCGGCACATGCCGGTGGTTGAGGAAGGCCGCCTGATCGGCCTCATCTCCATCGGTGACGTGGTCAAGCACCGCATCGCCGAGGCCGAGCGCGAGGCCGATGAAATGCGCACCTACATCGCCATGGCCTGAGGCCGAAAGCCCGCGGCCTGCGCGGGAAAAGACGGACCGGCCAAGGGCCGGCGGGGCGGGGAAAAGACCCGCGCCGCCGGCCCTTTTCGTTGCGGCGCACCGCCCGGTCCGGGCATCTTCCTCCCGCAACCGGCTGCCGAAGTGCTGAAAGATCGGTTAACAGTTCATTGATTCAATTGGTGAAAATTCTCCACCGTTAACCGTCCCGCTTAGGGCTTCGTTAACCGTGATCGCGCGAAATTCCCTTACGCAAATTGCGTGAGGGTACTGCGTCGCAATGAGCATGATTGCATCCGGGACGCCGATTCGGGCGTCCCGGTCTTCCCAGCTCCGTTCTCCCTCCTTCGGCTCCGACGCGGCCCATGTCCGCGATCAGATCATCGAAGGGGATGCACTCTCGGCTCTGGCGGCCCTGCCGCCCGCGTCGGTCGATCTGGTCTTCGCCGATCCGCCCTACAACCTCCAGCTGGAGGGGCGCCTGCTGCGTCCCGACCATTCCGAGGTGGATGCGGTCGATGATGACTGGGACCGCTTCGACAGCTTCGAGGCCTATGACGCGTTCACGCGCGCCTGGCTGCTCGGCGTCAAGCGCGTGCTGAAACCCACGGGCACCCTGTGGGTCATCGGCTCCTATCACAACATCTTCCGGGTCGGGACTGCCCTGCAGGACCTCGGCTTCTGGATGCTCAACGATATCGTCTGGGTGAAGTCGAACCCGATGCCGAATTTCCGCGGCCGCCGGTTCGCCAATGCCCACGAGACGTTGCTGTGGTGCGCTCCCAGCCGCGAGGCCAAGGGCTACACCTTCAATTATGACTCGATGAAGGCGTTCAACGACGACCTTCAGATGCGGTCCGACTGGAATTTCCCGATCTGCTCGGGCGGCGAGCGTCTGAAGGATGCCGACGGGCGCAAGGTCCATCCCACCCAGAAGCCGGAGTCCCTTCTGGCCCGGGTGCTGATGGCCACCACCAGGCCCGGTGATGTGGTGCTGGATCCCTTCTTCGGATCGGGCACCACCGGGGCGGTGGCGAAGCGGTTCGGCCGTCACTTCATCGGCATCGAGCGCGACCCGACCTATGCGGCCGCCGCGCGCGCCCGCATCGACGCGGTGGAGCCGATGGCGGCGCCGAGCCTGGAGATCATCCAGGGCAAGCGCGCCGCGCCGCGGATCCCGTTCGGCACCCTGGTGGAAGGCGGTCTGGTCACGCCCGGCACCATCCTGATGTGCGGCAAGGGCCGTCATCGCGCCCGGGTGCGGGCCGATGGCTCGCTGGAATCCGGCAGCCATGTCGGCTCGATCCACAAGGTCGGCGCCGCGGTGCAGGGGCTGGATGCCTGCAATGGCTGGACCTTCTGGCATCTGGACCGGGGCCGGGGTCCCGAGCCGCTGGATGCGCTGCGCGCCGAGATCCGCGCCGGACGCTGAAGTCCGGCGGGATCCCAAGAAACTGATCCGGAGCGGCGGCTGCCGCTCCGGGATCCGGCCGTCAGAAATGGCTGCGGCGGGTGCGCCGCGTGTCAGCCATGATGAGGGTGGTCGCAGGCGTGTTCGGCTTCCGTGTCCCGATGGGCGGCGCCGAGCTTGCCGATCAGGCGACCAAGGGTCGTCACCGTCGAGCGGTCGGCGATGCCGTCGACCTTTTCCGGGCGATAATGGCGCTGGAAGGCCGTGACCACGGCCACCGTCAGCGCGTCCATCACGCCCGTGATCTCGATGCCATAGCCGAACACCCGGAACAGCGCCTGCAGCGCGCGCACCGGCTCGCCCTCGTCGCCGGCCTGGTAGCTCGGGCCGTCGAGGACCGGCGCCGGCGGCACCCATAGGCCGATGCCGGCCGCCGAGAGCCGATCCCACGGGAAGCGCTCGCCCGGATCCTGCTTGCGGGTGGGGGCAATGTCGGAATGGGCCAGCACCCGCTCGGGCAGGATGTCCCAGCGCTGGCAGAGCGCCCGGGCGAGGTCGGTCACCGCCTCGATCTGGGCCGCCGGAAAATCCACATAGCCCCATTCATGGCCGGGATT
>JBBSSF010000520.1:0-3076 GCA_038242345.1 Hyphomicrobiales bacterium | reverse complement strand
CGCCCATGCCCTTCAAGATCGACGGATTCCTCATCTCGCTGGTCGCAACCGTCGCCCTCGCGATCGTGTGGCCGGCGGGCGGCGAGACCGGCGGCGTGCTGCACATGGACCTCATCGCCAAATATGGCGTGTCGGTCATCTTCTTCCTCTATGGCCTGACGCTGGACCCGCACAAGATGCGCGCCGGCCTCGGCCACTGGCGGCTGCACGTCACCGTCCAGCTCGCCACCTTCGTGCTGTTCCCGCTCATCATCCTGGCGGTGAGCCCGATCTTCTCCCGCCTGCTGCCGGAGCCGGTGTGGCTGGGCTTCTTCTTCCTCGCCGCCCTGCCCTCCACCGTCTCCTCCTCGGTGGCGATGACATCGCTGGCCCATGGCAACGTGCCGGTGGCGATCTTCAACGCCACCCTCTCCAGCCTCGTCGGCGTGTTCGCCACGCCGATCCTGATGGCCTGGTATGCCTCCGCCTCCGGCGATCACATGCCGCTCGGCGAAGTGCTGTTCAAGATCATCATCCTGCTGCTGCTGCCGATCATCATCGGCCAGATCGCCCGCCACTGGCTCGCCCGCTGGGCCCACCGCCATGCGAAGTCGATCAAGCTGGCCGATCGCGCCATCATCCTGGCGATCGTGTTCAACTCCTTTGCCGACTCGATGGCCGCCGGGATCTGGAGCAAGCAGGATCCGATGGTGATCCTGGAGATGATCGTCGGCGTCAACGTGCTGTTCGTCCTCGTCTTCTTCCTGATGAAGATCCCGTGCAAGCTGATGGGCTTCAATCGCGAGGACACGATTGCGGCGGTGTTCTGCGGCTCCAAGAAGTCGCTGGCGACCGGTGTTCCCATGGGCACGCTGATGTTTGCCGGCAACCCCGCCCTCGGCCTCATCATCGCGCCGATCATGCTCTACCACTTCTTCCAGCTGGTCATCGTCAGCGTGATCGCCAGCCGCTATGCCCATGAAGCGGAGCTGGCCGCAAAGGCGGCCAAGTGACCGGCCGCCCGGGCCAGACCCTGCGCTTCGACAGGGTGACGGTCACCCGCGGTGACCGTCCCGCCCTTGACGACGTGACGCTGACCCTGGCCGATCCCCGCATCGGCATCGTCGGGCTCAACGGCTCGGGCAAGTCGACGCTGCTGAAGCTCCTCGTCGGCCTCGTCGCCCCCTCGTCCGGACAGGTGACGGTGGCGGGCCGCGACAGCATCGCCGAGGCGGATGCCATCCGCCGCGACACCGGCTTCCTGTTCCAGACGCCGGACAACCAGATCGTGCTGCCGATCGTGGCCGAGGATGTCGCCTTCGGGCTGAAGCGGCTGAAGCTCGGCCGGGCGGACACCGCCGCCCGGGTCGAGGCCACCCTCAACCGGCTCGCCATTTCCCATCTGGCCCGGCGGCGCATCCACGAGCTTTCCGGCGGCGAGCGCCAGCTGGTGGCCCTCGCCGGCATCCTGGCGCTTGCCCCCAGAACCATCCTGTTCGACGAGCCGACCTCCCAGCTCGATCTACGCAACCGCAACCGCTTCCGCGATCTTCTGGCCTCCCTGCCGGAACAGGCCCTGGTCGTCAGCCACGATCTCGATCTCGTCGCCGATTTTCCCCGGGTGCTGGTGGTGGAAGATGGCCGCATCGTGCGGGATGGTCCGGCCGCCGATGCCCTTGCCTATTATCGGGCGCGCTGGCAATGACCCCGCCCGACGGCGCCTCCCCGCTCCACCGGCTGCCGGCCCTCGTGAAGCTCGCCGGGCTCGCCATCGCCGGCACGGCGCTGTTCTTCAGCGATGATCCGCGTTTCCTCGGCGCGGCCGCCCTCCTCGCCCTCGGCCTTGCCCGGCTGGGCGGGACGCCCTTCCGCGGCATCGCCCGGGAGATGCGGGCGCCGGCCCTGGTGCTTGCCCTGCTGGCCGTCGCCAATCTCGCCTTCACCGACGCCACCACCGCCCTCGTGGTCACCCTGCGCCTGTCGGCGCTCGCCCTCCTCGCCTTCGCGGTGACGGCGACCACCACCACGGCGGAGCTGATCGACGCGCTGGAGCGGATCCTCGCCCCGGCCGGGCGGCTGCGGCTTCTCGATCCCGGGCGCGCGGCCCTGACGATCGCGCTGGCCATCCGCTTCGTGCCGCTGATCGGGGAAGAGGTGCAGGCGATCCGCGAGGCCCAGTCCCTCCGCGGGGTGAGGGCCAGCCCGGTGGCGCTGGCCGTGCCGCTGATCGTGCGGGTGCTGCTGCGCGCCGAGGAGGTGGCGGACGCCCTCGCCGTGCGCGGGGTCGGCGAACCGGCGCCGACTAGATCTCCCCGGCCGCCCAAGTCCTGACCCGACGGTCAGATCGAAAGCGTACCCGGCAGAGCAACGTCTGGTCGCCTCCGGTGACGTCCGGAGCGTGAAATACGTCCCCGTCCGGCACACCGCGGCTGGCCATTATAGCTGCGGGCCAGATGACAGGACGGTGTGGCCTGACGCCGGGAATAAATTTCTACTTCCCTTTCCAGCCCGAAATCTGCCACATGGGCGCCCCGGAAGGTGGACCGGTGCCGGTCCACCCACCTCTTTTCCCCTGCTGCGAGGAGAGCCCCCTTGTCGACCCGCGACATCGGTCTGATCGCCCTGTTCGCCGCCGTGATCGTGGCCTTCGGCTTCGTTCCGGCCATTCCGCTCGGTTTCATTCCGGTGCCGATCACCCTGCAGACGCTGGGCGTGATGCTCGCCGGTCTGGTGATCGGGCCGAAGCGCGGCGCCGCCGCCTGTCTCGTGGTGATCGCGCTGGTGGCCGTCGGCCTGCCGGTGCTGTCGGGCGGGCGCGGCGGCCTCGGCGTGTTCGCCGGCCCCACCGCCGGCTTCCTCTATGGCTGGGTGCCCGGCGCCTTCCTGGCCGGCTTCATCGCGGACCTGTTCGACAAGCCCGGCCGCGGCATCCTCACCCGCTTCATCGGCCTGCTGGTGGGCGCGGTCATCGGCGGCATCGTCGCGGTCTATGCGCTCGGCATCCTGTGGCTGACCTTCGTCACCGGCCTGCCCTTCGCCAAGGCGGCCCTCGGCTCGGCAGCCTTCCTCATCGGCGATGGCGTGAAGGCCGTGGTGG
>JBBSSF010000519.1:0-3081 GCA_038242345.1 Hyphomicrobiales bacterium | reverse complement strand
TGTCATCGGTGGACATGATCTCGTCGTCGCCATGGCTCCAGCCCAGCCGCACCAGATAGTTGCGGAGTGCTGCCGGCAGATAGCCCATCGCCCGGTAGGCCTCGACGCCGAGGGCGCCGTGGCGCTTGGAAAGCTTGGTGCCGTCGGGACCGTGGATCAGCGGGATGTGCGACATCACCGGCACGTCCCAGCCCATGGCCTGATAGAGCAGGGTCTGGCGGGCGGCGTTGGTCAGATGGTCGTCGCCGCGGATGATGTGGGTGACTCCCATGTCATGGTCGTCGACGACCACGGACAGCATGTAGGTGGGGGTGCCGTCGGAGCGCAGGATGACGAAATCATCGAGGTCCTTGTTGGGGAACACGACGCGGCCCTGGACCTGGTCTTCCACGACGGTTTCGCCGTCGCGCGGCGCCTTGACGCGGACGACCGGCTTCACGCCGGCGGGCGCGGTGGCGGGATCGCGGTCGCGCCAGCGGCCATCATAGCGCGGCGGCCGGCCCTCGGCGCGGGCGGTCTCGCGCATCTCGGCCAGCTCTTCCGGCGTCGCATAGCAGAAATAGGCCTTGCCGGCGGCAACCAGCGCTTCGGCGACTTCCCGGTGCCGGCCCGCGCGGGAGAACTGGTAGACCGGTTCGCCTTCCCAGTCGATGCCGAGCCAGGCCAGGCCATCGAGGATGGCGGCAATGGCCGCATCGGTGGAGCGCTCGCGGTCGGTGTCCTCGATGCGCAGCAGCATCTTCCCGCCGGTGTGGCGGGCATAGAGCCAGTTGAACAGGGCGGTGCGCGCGCCGCCGATGTGCAGGAAACCGGTCGGAGACGGGGCGAAGCGCGTGACGACGGTGTCGGCCATCGGAATAACTCGGCGATTCTTGATCTGTGGATGTGCGGGGCGCCGGAACGACGGTGCCAACGGGCCTCATGGGAGGCGATAGCGGCGCTCGTGTAACATCCCGGGGCGGCGAACCCAAGGGAAAAGGCCGTCGCGGGGTGGGGCCTTGCGGACGCCGGACAGCGCTTTGGCGCCGGATCGGGGCGATTTTCAGGCGGGCGGAGGGGCGGCGTGGACAGGGCCGCGGACAACAGCGGGGAGGAGGAGCGTCCGTCCCGGATGGCGCGCGCCTTCGGCTGGCCGGCCGCGTGCCTTGCTGTCGAGCTGCGCCGCGGCCGCGGCCTGCCGGTGGTGGCGCTCGTCTTCGTCATCGGCGCCGGGCTCTATTTCCTGCTGCCGGCCGAGCCCTCCCTGATGGTCACCGCGGGCCTTGCGCTCGCGGCCGCCCTTGCCAGCCGGGTCGGGCGCGCCTTCCCCCTGCGCGCCGGGATCTTTCTCCTGCTGGCAGCGCTGCTGGCCGGCCTTGCCGCCGGCGCCCTCCAGACCCGGCTGGTGGCGGCCCCCGTGCTCGACCATCCCCGCACCGTGGAGGGAACCGGCCGCATCCTCGCCCTGGAGCGCCGCGCCGGGGGCTCGGTGCGGATGCTGATCGCCGTGGAGGGTCTCTCCCGGCTTCCGCCCGGGCGCACGCCAAAGCAGATCCGCGTCACCACGCGGAGTTCCGCGCCGCTGCCGGGGCCGGGGGCGGGCATCGCCTTTCGCGCCCGTCTGGAGCCGCCCCGCGGGCCGCTGGTGCCCGGCGGACTGGATGGCGCCCGCGCCGCCTTCTTCGCCGGCATCGGCGCCACGGGCTTTCTTCTCGGCGCCCCGCGGGTGATCCCGCTGGCGCCGCCGGGGGCGTGGTCCCGGCTGCGCCTCGGCCTGATCGACCTGCGGACCGCGATCGGCGCCCGTATCCGCGCGGCCGTTCCGGGCCCGGCCGGCACGGTGGCGGCGGCGCTGCTGGTGGGCGAACGGGGGCCGGTTCCCGATGCGGTGGAGGAGGCGCTGCGCACGGCGGGCCTCGCCCACATCCTCTCCATTTCCGGCGTCCACATGACGCTGGTGGCGGGAACGGTGTTTGCGGCGATGCGGCTGGGCTTCGCCCTCCTGCCGGCGATCGCCCTGCGCCGGCCGGTGAAGGCCTGGGCGGCGCTGGCCGGACTGATCGCGGCCACGATCTATCTGGCGCTGTCGGGGGCCGAAGTCGCCACCCAGCGCTCCTATGTGATGATCGGGCTGGTGTTCCTGGCCGTTCTGGTCGGCCGCTCGGCGCTGACCCTGCGCACCATCGCGCTCGCCGCCCTGGTGGTGACGGCGCTGGATCCCTCCGCCGTCACCGGGCCCGGCTACCAGATGTCCTTTGCCGCCGTGCTGGCCCTGGTCTCCGCCTTCGAGACCTGGAGCCGCTACCGGGAGGCCCATCCGCGGCCGCCAGTTGCGGGCGTGGCTGCCCGGCTTGGCGCGGCGGCGGGCGCCTGGGTGGCCGGGGTCGTCGTCACCTCGCTGGTGGCGGGCCTCGCCACTGCCCCGCCGGCGGCCTTCCATTTCGGCCGTGTCGCGCCCTTCGGGCTGTTCGGCAACCTGCTTGCCATGCCCATCGTCGGCCTCGTGGTCATGCCGGCCGGTGTCGCGGCGCTCTTTCTCATGCCGCTCGGGCTGGAAGGGCTGCCGCTCTTCTTCATGGGCCATGGCATCGAGGCCGTGCTCGCGATTGCCGCCTGGCTGCATGGCCTGTTCGGCGCGGCCGATCTCGGCCGCCGCATTCCGCTGGCGAGCGCCCTGTGGCTCTCCGGCGGCCTGGTCTGGATCGCGCTGTGGAGCACCTCCTGGCGCCTGCTCGGGGTGATCCCCGTGGCCCTCGGGCTGGGGCTCGCGGTGATGGCGCCGGTGCCCGACGTGCTCGTCTCCGATGACGGCTCGGCGGTGGTGCTGCGCGGCGCCGACGGACAGGCGCGCCTGTGGCGCGGAGCGGAGGGCGGCTTTGCCGCCCGGGTGCTGCTGGAGGATCTGGGCGATCCGCGTTCGCCCCGAGACCGCAGCTTCCGCACCGGCCGGGCCTGCGATGCGGTCGGCTGCGTGCTGTCGGGCGGGCCTGGCGGGGCAGAGGTTTCCATCCTGACGGACCCCGCGGGGTTCCCGGAGGAATGTGCTCGCGTCGCCGTCATCGTCGCCGATATTTCCGCCGCGCCCGCCGGGTGCCGGGCCTT
>JBBSSF010000518.1:0-3087 GCA_038242345.1 Hyphomicrobiales bacterium | reverse complement strand
GCCCCCCCCAAACCCCCCCGCTGCTCGCCCGCTGCGGTTTTCTCCCGGGCTTTGGGAGCCCGCGGAGAAATCCGCCGGTCTTCAGGCGCCCGGGTGCGGTCTGCACTGCGTGCGCCGGGCCTCAGTTGTGATGGAAGCCGCTCGCCTCTTCCTTCGTCATGGGCACCGTCACCGGATGCTTGGCGAAGAAGTCGATGGCGCGCGTCATGTCGTCGAGGAGCAGGCTCGCCAGATCCCGGCTCACGCCATGGCGCACCAGAATGCGCTGGATGACCAGATCCTGCCGGTTGGCCGGCATCGAATAGGCCGGCACCTGCCAGCCGCGGCTGCGCAGCCGGTCGGCCAGATCATAAAGGGTGTAGCCGCCAATGCCGGCCGCATCCTTCAGCTTCCAGCACAGGGCCGGAATGCCGGCCTTGTTGTCGCCGTCGAACAGGATCTCGAACGGCCCCATCTTGCCGATTTCCTGCGCCAGATACTGCGCCGTGTCATAGCAGGCACCGTGAATCTTGGCGTAGCCCTCGCGTCCCAGACGCACGAAGTTATAATACTGGGCGATCACCTGCCCGCCCGGACGCGAGAAGTTCAGGGCGAAGGTCGGCATGTTGCCGCCGAGATAGTTGACGTCGAAGATCAGGTCCTTCGGCAGGTCGGCGGCCTCGCGCCAGATCACCCAGCCCACGCCCAGCGGGGCGAGGCCGAACTTGTGGCCCGAGGAGTTGATCGACTTTACCCGCGGCAGGCGGAAATCCCATTCCAGCTCCGGCGCGCAGAAGGGCGCGAGGAAGCCGCCCGAGGCGCCGTCGACATGGATCGGGATGTCGAGCCCGGTGTCCTTCTGCAGCTGGTCGAGGGCATCGTTCACCGCCTTCACCGGCTCATACTGGCAGGTGAAGGTGACGCCGAGGGTGGGCACCACGCCGATGGTGTTCTCGTCGCAGCGCTTCAGCACCTCCTCGACATTCATGATGAGCCGGTCGCCCTCAAGCGGGATCTCGCGCAGCTCGACATCGAAATAGCGGGCGAACTTGTGCCAGCAGATCTGCACCGGGCCGCAGATCATGTTCGGCCTGTCGGCCGGCAGGCCGGCCGCCAGACGCTTCTTGCGCCACTGCCACTTGAGAGCGAGACCGCCGAGCATGGCCGCTTCCGACGAGCCGACGGTGGAGCAGCCCAGGGTGCTGCCGGGATGGGGCGCATTCCACAGCTCGGCGAGCATGTGCACGCAGCGCGCCTCGATCTCGGCGGTCTGGGGCTATTCGTCCTTGTCGATCATGTTCTTGTCGATCGACAGCGCCCTCAGCTCGTCAACCTCGTCCTCCACCCAGGTCTGGCAGAAGGTGGCGAGGTTCTGGCGCGAGTTGCCGTCGAGCATCAGCTCGTCGCGCACCGCGGCGAAGACATGGCGTGGCGCCCGTTCCGCCTTCGGAAACACCTGGGTGGGCAGGCGCAGACGGAGATCGCCCGACGAATAGACATCGTCGAGCAGTTCGCTGCGCAGGGCAGACTGCGGATCCTTGGACATGGACGCGGGCCTCCTTCAGGCATCCGGGACACCGCCCCCGCGGTGGAGCCCGTCATGACGAAACCGGAACCATGTCCGCACGACCGGCCGGAGGACCGGCCATGCGGACGGGCAGCCCCCGGGCCGCCCCGAACGGCGCTCAGCGCCCGGCCGCAGCGGCGGCATCCGCCGAGGTCATGGCGCCGAGCACGAAGGCGAGATTGGCCGCCGCCACCAGCGACGCCGCATGGGCATCGCTGCGGGCCTGACGGGCGACCAGCAGGGCGGAATTGGCCTCCGTGGCCACCTGGATGGTGCCGACCCCGCTGCGATAGGCATCGAGGGCGGCGTCATAGGTGATGCCGGCCGTCTGCACGAGCTCGTCCGCCGCCCGGTAGGAGGCGAGCGCCGAACGCAGCATGTCGGAGGTCACGACGATCTCGCGCGCCGCATCTTCCTGGGTCTTGTGGAAGGTGGCCGCGCTGGCGGCGGCGACGGATTCCGCCCCCTTCAGCCGGGCGAGCCGCAGGCCGCCATCATAGATCGGCATGGTGACGCCCACGAGAACGCCCGAGGCCGAGGACTGCTGGCTGATCGAGGGCAGGCTGAGAGCACCGAAATTGGTGCTGCCCCCCGCCGCCACCGCGCCGAGGAACACCTTGGGCATGAATTCCGCCTTCGCCGCGGTGATGCCGGCCTGGCTGGCCTGAAGCGCGGCATAGGTCGCCTGCACGTCGGGCCGGCGGGCGAGCGCGGAGCGGATCATCTCCTCGGTCGGCTTGCCGACATCGGCCGGCAGGCGACGGCCGCCGGCCGGGCTCAGCTTCAGCTCGGTGGACGGCGACACCCCCATGGCGCCGAGCAGGGCCTGAGAGGCGTCGCGCGCGCCGCCCTCCGCCTGCACCAGGGCGAGCTTTGCCTGGGCCACCTGCTGGCGGGCCTGGGCCACCTCCCCGGTGGTGCCGAGGCCCTTCCCGTCCCGCTCGCTGGCGGCCTCCAGAATGCGGTTGCTGTTGGCCAGCGCCTGCCGGGCGATCCCGACCCGGCCGAGGGCGGCATCGTGGACATAATAGGTGCGGGTGACGTCGAAGATGATCTTCTGGTGCGCGCCGTTGAACAGCACGTTGGCGGCCAGCTGGTTCTGTCGGGCCGCCTCGTGCAGGGCGCCGCGCTGGCCGAAATCGAACAGCAGCCATTCCAGCGCGATCTGGGGCGAGATGCCCGAGAGCGTCTCGTCCACGGTGTCGACAGTGCCGACGGGCACCGGCAGGGACTGGGAAAAGCGCTGGGTGCCGCCGACGACGCTGGCGGCGATCAGCGGCAGATAGGTGGCCTCCACCATGCCCTTGGCAAGCGCTGCCTGCCGGGCCTGCTCCCAGGCGAGCCGGGTCAGCGGATTGCGGCTCTGGGCGATGTCGATGAGCTCGGGCAGCGCATAGACCTTGCGCGGATCGACCTCCGGGGCCGGGCGCAAGGCCGCCGCCGCAGGCTCCGGCGGCAGGGAAAAATCGGCAGCCGGCGCGCCCCCGGCCGCACCGGGAGCGGCCGGCTTCAGCCCGCCGGGCGGCGGCGGCACCGCCTGC
>JBBSSF010000517.1:0-3089 GCA_038242345.1 Hyphomicrobiales bacterium | reverse complement strand
TGTGTTCGTGGCCCGCTTCGATGGCTGGGCCGTGGTCGGCTATGTCGCCCAGATCCTGTTCACCATGCGCTTCGTGGTGCAGTGGATCGCCTCCGAGCGGGCCAAGCGCTCGGTGATCCCGATCGCCTTCTGGTTCTTCTCGCTGGCCGGCGGCACGATGCTGTTCGTCTACGCGATTTCCCAGCGCGATCCGGTGTTCATCGCCGGTCAGGGCGGCGGCCTGATCGTCTATGTCCGCAATCTCTGGCTCATCTTCAAGGAGCGTCAGGCCGGCCGCGAGGCGGCGGTCTGATCCGCTCCGGCAGGCCCCGTCCTCCGGGGCCGTCGCCCTCCCTTTGTACGCGACCAAGACCCTCGATTCCGGGCGCGAAAGGCTCTATTGCCCTTGATCGCCGGCGGACCGAACCCGCCGGTGCCACAGGGGCCGTGGTTTCCTGAAAATGGAGCCGGGAGCCGCCCGGACGGCACGAGGCGACGGAGAGACACGATGAAGTTCACCCTGTCCTGGCTGAAGGATCATCTGGAGACCGATGCCGGCCTCGACGAGATCGTCGAGACGCTGACCCGCATCGGCCTGGAGGTCGAGGGCGTGGAGACCCGGGGCGCTGCCGTCGTCGGCTTCCGTGTCGCCCGGGTGCTGACCGCCGAGCAGCACCCGAATGCCGATCGTCTGCGGCTGCTCTCCGTCGATGCCGGCGGCCCCGAGCCGGTCCAGGTGGTGTGCGGCGCCCCCAATGCGCGCGCCGGCCTCGTCGGCGTGTTCGCGAGCCCGGGCACCGTGATCCCGGTGTCCGGCACGAAGCTCGATGTCGGCACCATCCGCGGCATCGAGAGCCGCGGCATGATGTGCTCCGAGCGCGAGCTGCTGCTGTCCGATTCCCATGAGGGCATCATCGAGCTTCCGGCCGATGCGCCTGTCGGCGTCGACTATGCCGCCTGGGCCGGTCTCGACGATCCGGTGATCGATGTCGCCATCACGCCGAACCGGCCGGACTGCCTCGGCGTCGTCGGCATCGCCCGGGATCTGGCGGCGGCTGGCCTCGGCACCCTGCGCTCGCTGGAAGTGGGCGCGGTGCATGGCGCCTTCCCGTGCCCGGTGGACGTGACGATTGATCTGGGCGAGGTGCCCGAGTGGTGCCCGGCCTTCGCGCTCCGTCTGGTGCGCGGCGTGCGCAACGGCCCCTCGCCGGACTGGATGCAGCGCCGCCTGAAGGCCATCGGCCTGCGCCCCATCAACGCCCTCGTCGATGTCACCAACTACATGACCTTCGACCGCGGCCGGCCGCTGCATGTGTTCGATGCGGCCAAGGTGTCGGGCAATCTCGTGGTGCGCCGCGGGCGCGAGGGCGAGAGCCTGCTGGCGCTGGATGGCCGCACCTACAGGCTGGACGCCTCCATTTGCGTCATCTCCGATGACAGGGCCGTGGAATCCCTCGCCGGTGTCATGGGCGGCGAGGAGAGCGGCGTGTCCGAGGCGACCACCGACGTGCTCATCGAGTCGGCGCTGTGGGATCCCCTCAACATCGCCCGCACCGGCCGCGCCCTCGGCCTCAATTCCGATGCCCGCTACCGGTTCGAGCGCGGCATCGACCCGGCGCTGACCCTGCCCGGCCTCGACATGGCCACCCAGCTTGTCATCGACATCTGCGGCGGCGAGGCCTCCGCGGCGACGCTCGCCGGCAGCGTGCCCGACAGCCGCAAGGTGATCGCCTTCCCGCTCTCCGAGGTCGAGCGTCTGTGCGGCATCACCGTGTCGCCCGGGGAGATCACCGCCATCCTCACCCGCCTCGGCTTCGAGGTGGCGGGGGAGGGCGCCGAGCGCTCGGTCACCGTGCCCACCTGGCGGCCGGATGTCGGCGGCAAGGCGGATCTGGTGGAAGAGGTGATGCGCATCGTCGGCGTGGATGCCATTCCGCTGACGCCGCTGCCGCGCCTGACGCCGGTGTCGGAGCGCATCCTGACGCCGTTCCAGTCCCGCGCGCGCCGCACCCGGCGCACGCTTGCCGCCCGCGGTCTC
The DNA here is from genome assembly GCA_038242345.1 of Hyphomicrobiales bacterium. GTDB lineage: Bacteria > Pseudomonadota > Alphaproteobacteria > Rhizobiales > Segnochrobactraceae > JBBSSF01. The sequence goes on along the minus strand of JBBSSF010000517.1, from coordinate 1,072 downwards.
GTCGAGGCGGTGACGTGGTCCTTCGTCTCCAAGGCCGCCGCGACCGCCTTCGGGGGGGGCCAGCCGGAGCTGGCGCTCGCCAATCCGATCGCCGCCGATCTTTCCGACATGCGCCCGAGCCTGCTGCCGGGTCTTGCCATGGCGGCCCGGCGCAACAGCGACCGTGGCATCGGCGATGTCGCCCTGTTCGAGGTCGGCCAGATCTTCAAGGGGTCGCATCCGGCCGACCAGAAGACGGCGGCGGCCGGCCTGCGCCGCGGCACCGCGGGGCTGATGGGCGCCGGCCGGGCGTGGACCGGGGCGGCCAAGCCCGTCGACGTGTTTGACGCCAAGGCCGATGCGCTGGCGGCGCTGGAGGCCATGGGCGGCCCGGCCGACCGGGTGCAGCTGACCGCCGACGCGCCCTTCTGGTACCATCCCGGCCGCTCCGGCACCCTGCGTCTCGGCCCGGTGGTGCTCGGCCACTTCGGCGAGCTGCATCCGGAAATCCTGGAGCTTCTCGACATGGACGGCCCCGTCGCCGTGTTCGAGCTGATCCTCGATGCCGTGCCGGCGCCGAAGGCCAAGGCGACGAAGGCGAAGCCGCCGCTTGAGCTCTCCGGCCTGATGGCGGTGAAGCGCGATTTCGCCTTCCTGGTCGCGGACGCGGTGAAGGCCGCCGACATCGTCAAGGCGGCGACCAATGCCGACAAGAAGCTCATCACCGGCGTGCAGGTGTTCGACATCTATGCCGGCAAGGGCATCGAGCCGGGCAAGAAGTCGGTGGCCCTCGAAGTCACCCTCCAGCCCGCCGAGAAGACCCTGACCGACAAGGATCTCGAGGCGATCGCCGGCCGGATCGTGGCCGCCGTCACCAAGGCGACCGGCGCGGTGCTGCGCGCCTGATACCAGGCGCACGCGGTGCCGACCGCACCGTAGAGCATTTTCAAGCGAAGTGGCCACCGGTTCGCGTGAAGAAAATGCGTCAAATCAATAGACTAGGATCTGTTGACAAAGGTCTTCCCCGCCCAGTTCTGATGTGATTCAAGGTTCGCTTCCGAAAGGAGGCATCCCTTGATCCGTGGATTGATGA
>JBBSSF010000516.1:0-3102 GCA_038242345.1 Hyphomicrobiales bacterium | reverse complement strand
TTCGTGCTGGAGGGGCCCGGCAACCGCTTTGCCCCGGCACAATGGTTCGCGCTGGTGCTGCTCTCCGCCCTCTCGGTGCTGCTGCTGCCGCGCCAGTTCCAGATGATGGTGGTCGAATGCGTGGACGAGCGCCATGTGGCGCGCGCCGCCTGGGTGTTCCCGCTCTATCTGCTGGCGATCAATCTCTTCGTGCTGCCGCTGGCGCTCGGCGGCCTGGTGCTGTTCGGCCCCGGCGGCGCGGACCCGGAGACCTTCGTCCTCTCGCTGCCGCTCGCCCATGGCGCGCCGGCACTGGCGCTGCTGGCCTATCTGGGCGGCCTGTCGGCTGCCACCGGCATGCTGATCGTGGAGACGGTGGCGATCTCCACCATGGTCTGCAACGATCTGGTGATGCCGGCGCTGCTGCGCTTCGCCCCCGGCCGGATCCATGCCGGCGGCGACCTGACCCGGCTGCTGCTGGCCATCCGCCGGGCGGCGATCCTCGCCATCCTGCTCCTCGGCTATCTCTATTTCCGCGTCGCGGGCGACGCCTATGCGCTGGTCTCGATCGGCCTCATCTCCTTTGCCGCCGTCGCCCAGTTCGCCCCGGCCCTGCTTCTCGGCATCTTCTGGCGGGGCGGCACCGCGGCGGGCGCCATCGGCGGTCTCGCCGGCGGCTTCCTCGTCTGGATCTACATGCTGATGCTGCCCTCGGTGGCGAAATCCGGCTGGATCCCCGACGGCTTCGTCCGCGACGGCCCGTTCGGCCTCGCCCTCCTGAAGCCCGAGGCCTTCCTCGGCCTCACCGGCTTCGACGCCCTCACCCATGCCCTGTTCTGGAGCTTCGTCGTCAATGTCGGGCTCTATCTCGGCCTGTCGCTGGCGCGCGCGCCCGGGGTGCGGGAGGCCAGCCAGGCGCTGCTGTTCGTCGACGTGTTCGCCCGCGCCCCCGATGACCGGACGCCGGCGCCGGTGTTCTGGCGCGGCCGGGTGCGCACCGGCGACCTGCACAGCCTCGCGCTGCGCATCCTCGGCCCCGCCCGGGCAGATGCGGTGTTCGCGGAACATGCCCGGGAAACCGGCGCCGTCCCGGACCGCACCGCCGATGCCCGCCTCGTCGACCGGGTGGAACGGGCGATCGCCGGCGCCGTCGGCAGTGCCTCGGCCCGGGTGCTGGTGGCCTCGGTGGCGGAAGAGGAGGCCCTCGACCTCGACGACGTGATCGAGATCCTGACGGAAGCCTCGCAGCTGCGCGTCTATGCCCGGGCGCTGGAGGAGAAGTCCCTCTCCCTCGAACGCGCCACCGCCGAACTGACCGCCGCCAACGCCCAGCTGAAGACCCTGGACCAGATGAAGGACGACTTCATGTCCTCCGTCACCCATGAACTGCGCACGCCGCTCACCTCCATCCGCGCCCTCTCGGAACTGATGCGCGACACCCCGGACATGGAGGAGGAACAGCGCGGCGAGTTCCTGCGCATCATCGTGTCCGAGAGCGAGCGTCTCGGCCGGCTGGTGAACCAGGTGCTGGACATGGCCAAGATCGAATCGGGCCATGCCGAATGGCATCTGGGCGATGTGGATCTGGCCGCCCTCATCCGCGATGCGGCAACCGCCACCGGCGAGCTGATCCGCGCCCGCGGGGCGACGCTTCACCTCGATCTGCCGGCGGCCGCGCCGCTCCTCACCGCGGACCGGGACCGGCTGACCCAGGTCATCACCAACCTGCTCTCGAACGCCGCCAAGTTCGTGCCATCGACGGGCGGCCGGGTGGACGTGCGTCTGTTCGCGGACGACAATGACCTCGTCGTCGAGATCGCAGACAACGGGCCGGGCGTCGCGCCAGAGGACCGGGAGACGATCTTCGAGAAGTTCCGCCAGGGGGGCGGCACGAACGGGCCACCGCCGGGAACCGGTCTCGGCCTGCCCATCAGCCGCGAGATCGTGGAACATTTCGGGGGCCGTCTGGAACTCGCCGACGCGCCGGCGGGCACGGGGGCCTGTTTCAGGTTTCGCCTGCCCGTCCGGCCGGGAGGACAGGAAGAGCCATGAGCCAGACCGTGCTGATCGCCGATGACGAGCCCAACATCGTCATCTCTCTGGAATTCCTGATGAAACGGGCGGGATTCGACGTGCTGGTCGCCCGCGACGGGCTGGAGGCGCTGGCCGCCATCCGGCGCGATCATCCCCGGCTCGTGCTGCTGGATGCGGCCATGCCCGGGCTTTCGGGCTTCGAGGTGTGCGAGGCGGTGCGGGCCGATCCCGCCGTGCGCGACACCCGCATCCTGATGCTGACCGCCAAGGGCCGCGACACCGACCGTGCCCGCGGCGTCGGCGCCGGGGCGGATGCCTATGTGACGAAGCCCTTCTCGACCCGGGATCTGGTCGAGACCGTGCGGGCCATGCTGGCATGAAGGCCGATCTGCGCCGGTTCCTCGCCGTCTTCGCCCCCGGTCTCGGCCTTGCCCTGTGGCTGGCGATCGGGCTGCTCGTCCTCGGCGCCAGCCTGCCGGCCGATGTGCGGAGCGGCCTCCTCGCCCTGCTGTCGCCGCTTGCCGAAACCCATGGCGCCCTGGTCGGCGCCTGGGTGCTCCTCGGCATCGCCATCGGCGCGGTCACCGCCTGGCGGCTCTATGAAAGCCATGTGACGGCCCCGGCCCGGCTGGCCGATGCCATCCGGGTGATCGCCGGCGACCCGCATGCGCCCCAGGCGGTGCCGGAGGGCTCGGCCGCCACCCGGGCGGTGGCCCGGGCGGTCAACGGCCTGGCGGAGGCCCGCCGCACCCTGGTCCTCGACATGGAAAGCCAGGTGGCGGAGGCGAGCCGGGCCGTCGCCCGCCAGCGCGACCAGCTCGCCGCCCTGATGGCCGAACTCGATCAGGCGGTGCTGGTGCTCAATCCCGATGGCCGCATCCTGCTCTACAACGAACGCGCCCGCGCCCTCGTCCGCCGGCTGTTCGGCGCCTCGTCGGGCGCGGGCGGGGCCGAGCGGATCGGCCTCGGCCGCTCCATCCATGGCGTCATCGACCCGGCGCTGATGGCGCACGCCCGGGAGATGATGGCGCGCCGGGCCGGCAGTGGCGCGGCGGGCTTCGTCACCTCCACCCCGGCCGGCCATCTGCT
>JBBSSF010000515.1:0-3109 GCA_038242345.1 Hyphomicrobiales bacterium | reverse complement strand
TGACCCCGGTGGCCGAGACCCCGGTGCCGGCCGGGCGGCGCTGAGACCTCCGTCGGCCGGGTGCTGCCCGCGTCCTGCCGCACCGATGAAGGACGACGACACGATCATGTGGGATGACCGCTTTTCCGGGGACGACTTCTTCTACGGCACCAGCCCGAATGCCTTCCTGAAATCCGCGGCCGGGGCGATCCCCGCCGGCGCAACGGTGCTGAGCGTCGCCGAGGGCGAGGGCCGCAATGCGGTGTGGCTGGCCGGTGAGGGGCATGATGTCACCGCGGTCGATGCCTCGGCGGTCGGGCTGGCGAAGGCGGAGCGGCTGGCGGCCGGGCGCGGCGTCTCGATCCGCACCGTGGTCGCCGATCTGGCGACATGGGAGTTTCCGGTCGCAGCCTTCGATGCGGTGGTGGCGATCTTCGTCCAGTTCGCCCCGCCGGCGGTGCGCGACCACATGTTCGCCGGCATGATCCGCGCCCTGAAGCCCGGCGGCGTGCTGCTGCTGGAAGGCTATCGCACCGAACAGCTTGCCTATGGCACCGGCGGACCCAAGGCGCCGGAGCTGCTCTACACCGTCGACCTCCTGAAGACCGCCTTCTCCTCCCTCGTCATCGAGCGCCTCGATGCCTATGACGCCGAGATTTCCGAAGGCCGGGCCCATCATGGCATGTCGGCGCTGGTCGATCTGGTCGCCCGCAGGCCGCTCTGAGGGGAGGGCGGCTGTTCCGGATCTCCGGGGAGCGATGCGCAGATGAAAAAGGCCCCGCCGGCAGATGTCGGCGGGGCCTTTTTCATCTCGGGAGCGCGGATGCGGCCGGCCGGGTGAGTCCGTCCGGCTGGTCGCAACACTGTCTCATACCAGCCGCACAAAGTGCTGACCGCACCGTGCGCCTGAAGGGCAGCAGATTTCTCATATGCTCCAATGGCATGAGAAATCTGCATCGGAATACCAAAGAGTCCTCTTCGAGGATCTTTGGTATCATACCAGGCACGCAAGTGCTGACCGCACCCACGCGCCTGAAGATCAGAAGATTTCTCATATGCCCCAAGGACATGAGAAATCTGCATCAGAATACCAAAGAGTCCTCTTCGAGGATCTTTGGTCTCACTCGGCCGGAACCGCAGCCTTGTGGGTCTCGGCGGTGTAGGCGTCCATGAGATTCTTGGTCAGCTCGCCCGGCGTGAAGTGATAGTTGGCGATCTGGGAGACCGGCGTGACCTCGGCGGCGGTGCCCGTCAGGAAGCACTGCTCGAAGGTCGCCAGCTCTTCCGGCTGGATGTGGCGCTCGATGACCTCGATGCCCATGCCCTTGGCCAGACCGATCACGGTGCGGCGGGTGATGCCGTCCAGGAAGCAGTCCGGCTGCGGGGTGTGCAGCTTGCCGTCTTTGACGAAGAAGATGTTGGCGCCGGTCGCCTCGGCAACGAAGCCGCGCCAGTCGAGCATCATGGCATCGGCGAAGCCCTTGGCCTCGGCGGCATGCTTGCTGATGGTGCAGATCATGTAGAGGCCGGCCGCCTTCGACTTGGACGGCGCCGTCCGCGGATCCGGACGACGATACTCGGCCATGTCGATGCGGATGCCCTTCAGGCGCTCCTCGGGAGCGAAGTAGCTCGGCCACTCCCACGCGGCGATGGCGACGTGGATGGTGTTGCCATGGGCGGCGACGCCCATCTGCTCCGAACCGCGCCAGGCGATCGGGCGCAGGTAGCCATCGGTCAGGCCCTGACGCTCCAGGGTCTCCTGGGTGGCCTTCATGATGACGTCGCGGCTGTAGGGGATCTCGTAGCCGAGGATCTTGGCCGAGGCGAACAGACGGTCGGTGTGCTCTTCCAGCTTGAAGACGCGGCCATTATAGGCGCGCTCGCCCTCGAAGACGGCGCTGCCATAATGCAGCGCATGGGTCAGCACATGAACCTTCGCCTCCGGGCCGGGAACGAAGCGGCCATCATACCAGATGTCGCCCGGGCGCTGGTCAAACGGCAGACCTGCCATGATCTTTCTCCAACACTTTTCCGGATCCGTCGTCGCCCCCTCCGGGGGCGGCGGATCGCGTTCTCTGGGGGTCGTGGAACGGTGCTACCGCCGCGCCATCCCCCTTGTCCAGTTCCGGCCCGGTACCGGCAGGGGGCACTCGTGCTTGCCCTTACCGGCCCTCGGCCGCTCGATCGAAGTCCGTCACCCGGGGTGGCCGGCCGGCCGGCCGCAGCGGACCTGCCGCCAGCGCACCGGACCATCCGGGAAAGACCGCACCCGCACGGGATTTTTGCGTCCCGGCGAAAGTCCGAATATCCTCGCCGCAAGCGTGCCACCCGATCCCGGCGGAACAACCGCGGGCCACAAGGGAACAACCCATTTCGACGACGAACCCGAACCCTTCCGGCGGTCCTGCCCCCCTCAGGAGCGGGCCGCCTGTTCATTTCTTTCGTGAGAACCGGCTCTCAGGTAACAATCGAACCCGAATATGTCAATATGGCTGACGTAATTGCGCGTGCCTTTTCCGGCTCCCGATCCGAGTCCGATCCCGTCCTGCCGGCGGCGTCCCCGCCGGGAGGCCCGGCCGGCGATGCCGAGGAGATTCATGTCGACCTGATCGAACTCCTGTTCTTCGCCTATCGGGACTTTGTCGGTGGCCCCGACACCCTGCTTGCCGAGTATGGCTTTGGTCGCGCGCACCATCGGGTCGTGCATTTTGTCAACCGCAACCCGGGGATCCGGGTGACGGATCTGCTCGATATCCTGAAGATCACGAAGCAGAGCCTCGGGCGGGTGCTGAAACAGCTTGTCGATACCGGTTTCATCGACCAGCTTCCGGGTCCGGTGGATCGCCGGCAGCGCCTGCTCTATGCGACGGAGAAGGGGCAGGAGCTCGATGCGCGCATGACGCGGCTGCAGTCGCGCCGGATCGATGCGGCGCTCGCCCATCTCTCTCCCGGCGGGCGGGAGGCGGCGCGGCGATTCCTTCTGGAGATCGTCGATGCGGCCGACCGCGAGACCGTGGCGCGCATGACCGAGCGGCCCTGGGAGGCCGCGCCTGTCGCAGAGGACCGGGAGCCATGAGCCAGCCCGCCATTCCCGGCGATGATGCCGCCCATCTTCTCGTCATCGACGATG
>JBBSSF010000514.1:0-3117 GCA_038242345.1 Hyphomicrobiales bacterium | reverse complement strand
CGCGCTGTTCCGACGGCTTGACGCCGGCCGGCGTCGCGCTTCAAGGTCCGCCGGCGCCGCCGTCCCGGGGGCGCCATCCCGGTCCGATGCGGAGCCAGCGTCCCGATGGGTCTTCTCGTCCTGCCCTTTCCGGCCATCGATCCGGTGGCCGTCGCCATCGGCCCGATCGCCATCCGCTGGTATGCGCTCGCCTATATTGTCGGGATCCTGCTCGCCTGGGGCTACATGAAGCGCCTCATCCGCGCGGACCGCCTGTGGGGCGGCACGGCCCGGCCGGAGCCCGTCGCCATCGACGATTTCGTCGTCTGGGCCACCCTCGGCATCGTGCTCGGCGGCCGCATCGGCTATGTCCTCTTCTACAATGCCGCCTATTATCTCCAGAACCCGGCCGATGCCCTGCGCATCTGGTCCGGCGGCATGTCCTTCCATGGCGGCTTTCTGGGCGTCGTCATCGCCATGCTGCTGTTCGCCCGCAGCCGCCGCATCCGCATCCTCACCCTGTTCGATCTGGCCGGCGCCGCCGCGCCCATCGGCCTGTTCTTCGGCCGCATCGCCAATTTCGTGAATGGCGAGCTGTGGGGCCGGCCGGCCGATGTGCCGTGGGCGGTGGTGTTTCCCGATGCCGGGCCCGAGCCGCGCCATCCGAGCCAGCTCTACGAGGCGGCGCTGGAAGGGGTCGTGCTGTTCCTGCTGCTGCGGCTGGCGACCCACCGCTTCCGCACGCTCGCCCATCCCGGGCTGACGGCGGGCCTGTTCGCCGCCGGCTATGGCCTCGCCCGCACCAGTGTCGAATTCTTCCGCATGCCCGATGCCCAGATCGGCTTCCTCGCCTTCGGCGGCACCATGGGCATGGCCCTGTCGGCGCCGATGATCCTTGCCGGCATCGGACTTGCTGTGTGGGCTGCATCCCGGCCGCTGCCGGATGGGGAGGCCCGCTCATGACACCGCCCGAGACGCCGCTCGGACGCCGCATCGCCGATCTCATCCGCGCCGCCGGGCCGATGACGGTTGCCGACTACATGTCCGTCTGTCTGGGCGATCCGGCCCATGGCTATTATGTCACCCGCGATCCCTTCGGCACCGGTGGAGATTTCATCACCGCTCCCGAGATCTCGCAGATGTTCGGCGAGCTGGTCGGGCTGTGGCTGGCCGACATGTGGGTGCAGGCCGGCAGTCCGGCGACGGTGCGCATCGTCGAGATCGGGCCCGGCCGCGGCACCCTGATGGCCGATGCGCTGCGGGCGCTGCGCCTCGTGCCGCAGCTCCGGGCGGCGGCCACCATCCATCTGGTGGAGACCAGCCCGGCGCTGCGCACCATCCAGGAGCGCACCCTTGCCCTCTCCGGGGCACCGGTGTTCTGGCACGAGCGCTTCGCCGATGTGCCCGAGGGCGCCGTTCTCGTCGTCGCCAACGAGCTGTTCGATGCGCTGCCCGTGCGCCAGTTCGTGCGCCAGGACGGTGAGTTCCGCGAGCGCGTGGTGGGGCTCGGCGCGCGCGGCCAGCTCGCCTTCGGCCTCGGCCCGGGGCTTTTGCCCGAGAGCGACCTGCCGCCCTCTTTGCGCGGGGCAGCCGAAGGATCCGTGGTCGAGATCTCGCCGGCCAGCACCGCCCTGATGGCGACGCTCGCCGGCCGCATCGCCCATGACGGCATTGCGGCGCTGGTCATCGACTATGGCCACGTCCGCTCCGGTTTCGGCGACACCTTCCAGGCGATGCGGCGCCATGGCTTTGCCGATCCGCTTGCCGCCCCCGGTGAGGCTGACCTGACGGCCCATGTGGATTTTGCCAGCCTTGCCCGCTCGGCCCGGGCCGCCGGCGCCGTGCCCCATGGGGCAGTGGAGCAGGGGGCCTTCCTGAGGGCGCTGGGCATCGACCAGCGCGCCGCAAGCCTTGCAAAGGGCAAGGACGCCGTGACGGCCGCCTCCATCGAGGCCGGCCGTGCCCGCCTGGTGGAGCCGGCCCAGATGGGCAGCCTGTTCAAGGTGCTGGCCGTGACCCGGACCGGTCTGCGGCCGGCCGGGTTCTGACTGCACGGGCCTGACTGCACGCCGGACCGGCGGGATCCGGACGAGCGGCCATACCGGGTCGCGTCAGCGCGCCCGGGGCGTGGCGGGACGGAGCCCGCGGGGGCCCCGAGGGACCGGCCGTCATCACAAGGGCGGAGAGCGCGAGCATCGCGCAACCGGGAATGGCGCGGCGGACTTGCCCGCGCCATGGTGCGGCTTTTGCCGGGGCGGGTACCAAGGTCAAACATACGCATCCGTACTGATTTCGCCTGATCCCGGGAAGAAATACGCATTTCTCCGGAGCGTCCGGCAAAAACAGGGATGTGATGACCGCTCTCCGGTAATCACGCGGGTCCCCCGAAACACAGCCCTGCGGCGCTATAAGACTTTCGGCCACAGCCTAAGGTCTGACGCATGGCAGGCTTGCGCCGGCTGCGCGGCTGCGCGCATGGTCCGCGGAAACGCCCGCGTGCGCTGAAACGAGATCCAAGGAGACTGGCGATGTCGAGCCGGTATGCGGAAGTCTATTCCCGGTGGCAGGCTGATCCCGATGGCTTCTGGGCCGAAGCGGCCGAATCCATCGACTGGTTCACCCCGCCGCAGAAGGTCTTCGATCCGGCTGCCGGTGTCTATGGTCGCTGGTTCGTCGGCGGCGTCACCAACACGGCCTATAATGCCATCGACCGGCATGTGAAGACCGGCCGCGCCGGGCAGGCCGCCATCGTCTACGACTCGCCGATCTCCGGCTCCAAGCGCGTGATTACCTATGGCGAGCTGCTGGACGAGGTGAACGCGCTGTCCCTGGTGCTGGCCGACAAGGGCATCGCCAAGGGCGACCGCGTCATCGTCTACATGCCGATGGTGCCGGAAGCGGCCGTCGCCATGCTCGCCTGCGCGCGGCTGGGGGCGATCCACTCGGTGGTGTTCGGCGGCTTCGCCTCCAAGGAGCTGGCCACCCGCATCGAGGATGCCAAGCCGAAGGCGATCATTTCCGCCTCCTGCGGCATCGAGCCGAACCGGGTGATCGCCTACAAGCCGCTGCTCGACGAGGCGATCGACTTTTCCGCCCACAAGCCCGATTTCACCGTGATCCTCCAGCGGCCGCAGAAGG
>JBBSSF010000513.1:0-3120 GCA_038242345.1 Hyphomicrobiales bacterium | reverse complement strand
GACGCGGCCGGCATCGCCGTCGACGGTCAGCCAGTCGCCTTCGGCAATGCTGCCCCCCTCCCCGCGCGCCGCGCCGGCCGCCGGATCGACACTGAGACCGGCGCAGCCGACCACGCAGGGCCGCCCCATCTGGCGGGCGACCAGCGCCGCATGGGCGGTGCGGCCACCGACCGCGGTGACGATGCCGGCCGAGATGGAAAAGCCTTCCACATCGGCGGTGCTGGTATCGGGCCGCACCAGGATGACCGGGTCACCGGCATCGGCCAGACGCCGGGCCGCTGCCGGATCGAAGGCCGCCCGGCCGATGGCGACGCCGCCGGAAGCCCCGGTGCCGGCGGCAAATTCGGCGCCTGCCGCAGTGATGCGCCGCTCGCCCAGGGTCGCGAGGTCGACGCCGGAGAGCCGGGCGAGCGCTTCGGCCGGCTGGATCAGCCCTTCGGCCACCATGTCGACGGCAAAGCGGACCGCTGCCCGGGGCGTGCGCTTGGCAGCCCGGGTCTGGAGGATCCACAGGGTGCCGTCCTCGATGGTGAACTCGATGTCCTGCACGTCGGCGAAGGCGTGTTCGAGATCGGCGAGCACCCGGGTCAGGCTTGCCGCCGCCGCCGGCACCCGGCGCGCGAGCGCGGCACCGTCCAGCGGGGTCCGCGCGCCCGAGACCACGTCCTCGCCCTGGGATTCGAACAGGGCGTCGATCACCTGGGGCGCCGCGCCAGTCGAGGGATCGCGGGAGAAGGCGACGCCGGCCGCGGATTTCTGGTTGCGGTTGCCATAGACCATGGCCTGCACCGTCACCGCCGTGCCGGCCAGATCCTCCAGATGTTCCAGCCGGCGATAGGTCCGGGCGCGCTCGCCGGTCCACGAGCGGTAGACCGCTTCGGCGGCGGCGCGCAGCTGGTCCATGGGCGCCTCGGGCACCGGGCCGGCTGCGGCCAGGATCACCTGATCCAGCCCCGCCGCCAGCCGCTCGGCGGCCTCGGCATCGAGATCGTCCTCGGCCACCCCTTCGGCCGCCGCGACATCCCGCGCCACCCGGGCCAGAACCGCGCGCTCGACGCCCAGCACGACACCGCCGAAGCTCTCCAGAAAGCGGCGGCGGCAGTCCCAGGCGAAATGCGGATTGCCGGTGAGCCGGACGAGACCGCGCACGGCCGCCGGGCTGCACCCGACATCCAGCACCGTATCGAGCATGCCCGGCATGGAGCGCGCCGCGCCCGAGCGGACGGAGACCAGCAGCGGCCGGCGCGGATCGCCGAACAGGCGGCCGGTCACCTCTTCCAGCCAGGCGATGCCTTCGGCGAGGCCGGCTTCCAGCTTCTCGCGGGCCTCGGGATCGCCCCGGCTGATGGCCGCACACAGCGACACCGGCAGCACGAAGGCCGGCGGCACCGGCAGGCCGAGAGCGGCCATGCGGGCAAGATTGGCAGCCTTGTTGCCGACGGTCTCGGCCGACGGGGTGGCATGGCTTCCGGGACCGATGCGGACGATGCGCATGGCACCTCTCCTTGCAGATTTCTGGCGGGGGCTGCCGGCAGGGGCGCCCCCGGAATTGAGGACGGGGCGACGGTGTCAGGCGGCGAGATCGGCGAGCACACGCCGGCGCAGCAGATGGCCGAAGCCGGCAAAGCGGTCGGTGGCGCGCTCCAGCGCCCGGGCCAGCTCCAGCACCGCCAGGGCCGAGCGCAGGTCGACCGCCGTGCCCAGAACCGAACTCACGGTCGCCCGCTCCAGCCGGTCGCCCTCATGCTCGACATCGACCAGACGGCCGGCCGCCGCCAGCGCATCCTCGGAATCGATCCGGTGGCCAGCGGGAACGCCAGCGGCGGCTGCGGCCGCCGAGGCCGCAGCCTCCGCCCCGGCCACGGCGGCGGCCGCCAGATCCGAACGGGTGGCGAGAAGCGGCGGCTCGATGCCGGACGGCAGCAGGGACAGGATGAAGGCCGCCTGCTCCAGCTCGTCCACCGCCTGCTCCAGCGACAGGCCCAGCGGCTCGATGGCCGGATCGGTGGTCAGCCGGGCGATGCGCTCGCGCAGGTCGAGCACGATCCGGTCGGCCTTCTCCTCGATGCGCCGGGCCCGCTCGGAGAGGGCCGCCCGGTCCGGCTCGATGCCGGCGGAGAGATCGGCAAGCGCCGCGGTGATCGTCGCACCGATGTCCCGGGCAAGCCCGGCCTGACGCATGACGACAGCCAGAAGCGTCGCCTCGGCGCGCTCCAGATGGCTGACGAGTGCCGCCTCGATGCGGTCGCGCACCAGCCGCACGGACTCGCCCGCCATCAGCGCGCCGGTGGAGATGGAGAGCACCGACTTCAGGAAGTCGATGGCGGCCTCGCGGCCGAGGGCGGAATCCAGCCGCTCGCCGAAGCCGATCCGGTCGCCGGCGGCGTGCTGGACGGCGGAGGCGACCAGCGCTGCACCGCCCAGCACCAGAAAGCCGCGATGGCCGATGCGGTTGCGCGCCGCCCAGTCGAGCACGGCCACCGCATCCTTCTTCGGAATCCAGGTGCGCAGCACCTTGCGGGCCTTGTTCCAGTCGATCTGGAACACCAGCACCGAACCGATGGCCGTCAACAGCCGGTGCCGCTCCTTGGCCGTGCGGGCGGGCGCGTGGCCGGTGACGAGATGAAATTCCGGATCCGGCCCCAGCCCCGCCGCATCATGACGCTCAAGGCCGCTCCATTCGAACTGGGGCAGCAGGCCGGTGAAGAATTTCGCCCGCACCCGGTGGACATCGGAATAGGTGATGGTGACGGCATCGGCCTCGACGGCGATCACCACCACATGGGCGTCGGTCTCGCCGATATCGTTCTGGATGGTGAGCCGGTCACCGGCGCGCGCGGCCGTGGTGCCGAGGCCGGGATGGCCGAATTTCAGCGGCCGGGTCGCCTCGACGCCGGCCATGAAGGCTTCCACATCGCCGCGGTCGGAATCGCCGAGGCCGAACACATGGGCGCCGGCCACCACCGCCTCGGCATGATCGCGCGAGAGCTGGTTGAGGGCCTTGTGCAGGTCCATGACGAGGCGGTGCAGGCTGTCGCCGGCGCCCGAACCGAGGCCCGTCAGCCGCTGCACCAGGGCACCCGCCACCGAATCGGTCTCGCCAAGGGCCGCATCGGCGCG
>JBBSSF010000512.1:0-3139 GCA_038242345.1 Hyphomicrobiales bacterium | reverse complement strand
CCTTTGCCGAGGGGCTGGCGGCGCTGTCGCGGGAGATCCCGGATCTGGCGGACCAGCTGGCGGATCTGGATGCGCGGACCCGGATCGAGGCAACCTACCGGGCGACCGTTGCCAAGGCGCAGACCTATCAGGAGATTGCGGAGGCGAAGCGCCTGAAGGATCAGGCCACCACGGCGCTGGATCAGAAGCCGGCCCGGGAGGCGGCGGCTGGCGGGATGCTGGACCTGATCGCCCACGCGGAGGGCACGGCGGGACCGGGCAGGGCCGGCTACAACGAGACGCTCGATTATGGCCGGTGGACCGGCGGCCCGGTGCGGCTGACCGGGATGACGCTGGATGAAATCGACGCCCTTCAGGGCCGGATGCTGGCGAACCCGGAGAACCGGGCGCGTTATGGCGGCAAGGGCTCCTCTGCCGTCGGGCGCTACCAGATCACGCAGACCACGCTCCGCGACCTGCGCCGGCAGCTCGGCCTTTCCGGGGACATGTATTTCACCGGCGACGTGCAGGACCGGCTTGCGCAGGAGCTGCTCCGCCAGCGCGGCGGCTCGGTCTCCGGGCTGCGCGGCACCTGGACGGGGCTGCAGCGGATCGACGAGGGGATCATCCGGGACACGATGGCGGGCACGGAGCTGCCGCCCGTCGATCCGTCGGTGACGGCGGCGCGGGATGCGGCCGGCGATGTGGACGGGATCTTCGCCCGTGCGGAAGCCGAGGTTGCCGCACTGAAGGACAGCATCGGCCGGTCGGCCGATGAAGTGGAGCGGATGCGCCACGAGGCGCAGCTCTTCGACGACATCGCCCGGGCCCGGGGCGGGGCCGGGCTGGTGACGCCCGAGGATCTGGCGCGCATCACGGACCTCACGACCCGGTATCATGATTATGGGCTCGCCTTTGACGCGGCCGCGGAAAAGCAGCGGGCGGCGGCAGATGCCGGGGTCTATTTCGCGGAGACAATGGCGGGCTCCCTCTCGGCCATGATCCCGGCCATCGACAGCGGGAATGCGGCACTCGACCGGCTCCTGTCCTCGCTCACAGAGGCGGCGCTGCAGGCAACTCTCCTGGGCTCCGGCCCGCTGGCCGGGCTGTTCGGTACGGCAGTTTCCGGGGGCGGGACGGGCGGACTCCTGGGGGCCCTCTTCGGCGGCATCTTCGGCCGTGAGGGCGGCGGCGGGGTGAGCAAGGGACAGCCCTATGTCGTGGGCGAGAAACGGCCCGAGCTGTTCATTCCCGAGACCGCGGGCCGCATCGCGCCGGTGTCCGGTTTCCGGGCGCCGACCATTGCGACACCGCGGGCCCGGCCGTCCGGCACGACCCTGTCGGTGAAGGCGTCCATCAATCTTGCGGGGGCGAACGGCGATGCCGCGATAGAATCCGCTGCCCGGCGCGGGGCCGTGCAGGCGATCGCCGCGGTCCACCAGCTCATGCCGAAATGGCAGCGGGACGCCGACACCTATGGAAGCTGGTAATCCGCCGGCGCGGCCCGACCGGTCCGGGGCCACGGTGTGGACTCTTCCGGGCGCGCATGGATCATGGACGCCGCAGCGGAATCGGGAACCATGAGTCTCACCCATAACGAACAGGTCAAGCTCACGGCCAACTGGCTGAACACGATGGCCTCGGCCTCGGTGGTGGCCGGCGTGATCGTGCCGGCGGCCGCGGCGCTCTACGGGGTCGGCGGCTATGATCCCGCCACGGCGGGCTGGCGCTTCGTCGCCAGCGCAACCATTTGGATCCTGAGCGGAGCGGGGCTACACTATATCGCCCGCCAAACCCTGCGGAGGCTCACGCCATGAGCGCCTCGACATTCCTGCTCTATGTCGCCCCGCTGGTGCTTCTGGCGGTCGGGGCCGTCGTCTTCTGGTGGACCGGACGCGAGACGGACCATCACCACGGCCCGGCTGAATGACGGGGGGGATGCCGGGCGCCGACCGCAGGGCGCCGGGAGAAGGCGCAGACTTCCCGCATGCCACACGGGCATGAAGGATCTGTCGCCGAATGTCCGGATCCCCGGCCGGCCCCGCGATGCCATCCGCCATCAGACCACGCCAAGGCCGCCTCCGGGCGGCCTTTTTCGTGGGGGCGCCGGACCGTGCGCCCGGAGAGCGGCGGACTTCCCATCTGCCCCAGGGGAGGCGCGCGCGTTCGCGCCTGTCCGGGCCCCGGAGATGATCCATGGACACTCCCCTTCTTCTTCCTCCGGCGCTGACGGCGCACCGGGGCGGGGCATCCTTTGCCCTTGCCGGACCGGACATGCTGGGCGGCAAGGGGTCGGGCGTGCCCGGGCAGGCGGTCAATGCCTCCGGCGGCGGCTACTGGCGGGCGGTGATCGATCAGGTGTCGGTGCACGACAGGGAGCGGCAACGGGCCTTCCTGCAGGCGGGGCTTCTCTCCGACGGCATGGCGGGGCTCTGGTATGTGCCCTATGCGGTTGCCCGCAACCGGCTCGCTCCCTGGCCATCGGGCGTTCCGTCGGGGCCGATCCTCACGCCCCACAGTGACGGGACGCCTCACAGCGACGGCACGCCCTATGCGCAGGACGTGATTGCCGCCGTGGTGCATGAGGCGGCGGGGCTCAGGGCCACGCGGCTGAAGATCCGGATGATCGCCGGCGCCGATCTCCTGGGGGCAGAAGCGTTTTCGCTGTGGCACGGGGCCCCTTACCGACACCGGCTCTACATGGTGGCCGCGATCGGAGACCGGTCCGGGCCGGTCTTCGACGTGACCATCCGGCCGCCGCTCCGGGCGCCGATCGCGGCGGGGGCGGAGATCACCTTCGACCGGCCGCTCTGCACCATGCAGTCGGCCAGTGCGGAGATGTGGGAGACGCTCTTCGACATGTACGGTGTTGCCACCCCGTCGCTCACCTTCGTCGAGTGGTCTCCCATGGGAGGCGATGGCTGATGTGGTTCTCCTCCGCCGTGGCGCTGGCCCACCGGTCAAGCCGGGTGCGGCCGGGCTTCTTCTTCCGGGCGGATCTGGCGGACAGGCCGGCCCGCTATTTCTGCGGCTATGGCGACGTGCCGACGCCGGACGAGATCTCCGCCGAGGATGCGGTGTGGACCTCCATCGGGTCGATGCTGAGCCTGCCCGAACTGCAGGCGATCACCAACGGGGTGGCGCAGCGGCTTGATTTTGT
>JBBSSF010000511.1:0-3150 GCA_038242345.1 Hyphomicrobiales bacterium | reverse complement strand
GGCGGCCGGGTCGATCTCGGCAAGCAGACGCGCCCGCAGCGCCGCCCACTGGGCCGGATCCACCTCGCATTCGAATACCGATTTCTGCACCCGCTGGCCGAAATCCAGACACGCCCGCGCCACCCGGCGCAGCCGGCGGCGGCCGGTTGGCGTCTCGGTCGCCACGTCATAGGTAATCAGCATCAGCATGGCCGCTCACTTCCAGATGAAGCCGGGATAGCCGTCGAGATCGCCGCGCAGATGCCGCGCCAGAAGCTGCGCCTGGGCATGGGCCACCAGCCCCAGCGGGATCGTTTCATCGAGAAAGGGATGGCGCAGCTCGTCACGCTTGCGCTCCTGCCAGGCGACCAGAACCGTCTTGCGCGCCTCATCCGTCAGGCGCACGCCGCCGGTCTCCTCCATGATGAAATCATCGGCCTGAAGCTGGCGCCGGTTGACAAGGCTGAGGGCCAGCCGGTCCGCCAGCACCGGGCGCAGCTCCTCCATCAGATCGAGCGCCAGGCTCGCCCGGCCGGGACGATCGGTGTGGAGAAAGCCCACCTGCGGATCCAGCCCGTGGGTCTCCAGCGCCGAGCGCACATCATGGCCAAGCAGCGCATAGAGGAAGGAGAGCAGCGCGTTCATCCGGTCGAGCGGTGGCCGGCGCGAGCGGCCGGCAAAGGCAAAGGCCGGATCCTCCACCCGCACCAGATGCGGGAACACGGCGAAATAGGCAGCCCCCGCCTCGCCCTCCAGCCCGCGCAGGCCATCCACCGTGTCGGGCTTCAGGCTGCGCCGGGCAATGTCGGTGAGCCGGGTCTCGGTCGCCTCCAGCCGGGTGCGGGCATCGGGGGAAAGCCCGTCGCCATGATCGCGCAAGAGCCGGCGGATGACGGCGCGCTGGTTGGCGGTCTTGGCCGCCACGATGCCGCGCACGATGGGCACGGCGCGGGCGGGATCATCCGCCACGCGAAACTGCGCTCGCCGCAGCAGCACATTGCCCGAGCGCGGGCCTTCGACCCGGGCGAGAAAACGGCCGTTGGGATCCAGATGGGAGATGGTGATGCCGGCCTCGGCGCACGCTGCCATCAGGGCGGGCGAGGCCCCCGGCCGGCCGAAGGAGACGAGGCCTTCCAGCATGTGCAGCGGCGCGCGGCCGATCTCGGCGCCGTCGGCCTCCACCACCAGATTGGCGCCGTCCTTCACCAGCCAGGCATCCTCCCGGGTGATGTAGAGAATGTTGCGCATCCGCCGCATGTCAGCCGATCGCCTCCGTCAGCCATTTCAGCACCGCGGGCGGCCGCGCCAGCCGGCCAGGCTGGCACAGATCGGACAGCGAACAGCGCCGGCAGGCCGGCGTCTTCACCGGCGGCGGAGTGATCCCGGCGCGGATCATGGCACCGGCCTCGGTTGCCACCCGGGCGGTCAGCGCCCGCAGCTCCGCATCCAGCGGCACGATCACCCGCTTCCGGGTCTCGCCATAGAAGAGCGCCCCTTCGGGAACGGCGGAGCCCGTCATCTCCTCCAGGCAGATGCCTTGCGCGCAGAGCTGCACCTCGTCGGCGCGGTGGGTCTTCGGCTTGCCGCGCTTGTATTCCACCGGCAAGGGCGGCTTGCCGCGGCGGAATTCCACCACATCCGCCTTGCCCGAGACCCCGAGCGCGAGGGAACGCAGGGCCAGACTGCGGGCAATGCGCACCCCGGACCGGCTTTCCGGCCGGCCGGAGTCCGCGGCTTCGTGCAGGATCCGCCCTTCGGCGGTGGCCCCGTCTTCCACCCACAGGCCCTCGATGTGGATGAGGGCGCACTGGCGCGGGCAGAAGAGATAATGCTGCAGGGCGGCCAGCTGGATCAGCCCGTCCTCGTCGGCCGGGCCGGCGACGGGAACGGGCATGGCTCAGTACTCCAGGATCTCGACGCCCTCGGGCAGGCCCTCCCGGTCGATGGTGATGGCATAGTCGGAGAAGGCCCGGGCCGGCGCCGCGTTGTCGGTGCGCGCGTCGCCCACGGGATAGAGCTCGCCGCGGATGGAACGGAAGGTCCTGATCCGGTCGAACAGGGCGCTGGCGTGGGCGTTGCCCAGCGCGGTGGCGTGGCGGAACACGATCAGCTTGCGCGTTGCCATCTCGCCGCGCGCCGCCGAGCGGTCATGCTCGAACATGTTCTGCAGCGCCTCGATGAGGAGCGCCAGATCCGCTTCCGAGAAGCCGGTGCCCTTCCCCGGGCTGGAGGCGAGCGGCGCCGAGAGGAAGCCGTGCACCCGATAGAGCCCGTAGGGGATGATGTGCTTGCGGCCCATGGTGCGGCCGCCCTTGGCCTCGGCGTCGGCTTCCGTGGTGGCCGCCATCCGGGTGATGGAGATTTCCAGCGGCAGCACCGGCTCCACGGACTTGCCGAAGGCGAACTGCACCGGCCCGCGCACCTGACCGCAGTTGACGCCGGTGGTCATCACCGCGCCGAAGGTGCGGATGTCCCAGAAATTGGCGCACATCCAGCGGGTCAGCTCGCGCGCCTTGGCGGCATCCTTGGGGCCGGCCTTCAGCTCCTTGGCGTCGCTCACCTCGGGCAGGATGGCAGTCCACGCCCGCTTGTTCTCCACGTTCAGCGTCGCGCCCTCGCGCACATAGATCTCGTGGCCGGGCACGTCGTCGCGGGCGAGCGAGACATAATTGCGGATCTTGCGCTTCAGGCAGACATCGGAGACGAGGCCGAGATTGGTCTCGGGATCGAGACGCGGCAGGTTGCCGGCATCGGGATCGCCATTCGGATTGCCGTTGGTGACATCGAAGAACAGAACGAATTCGTGGCGGCGCGCCACGGCCGGCGCCTCAGTCGTCATCGGAGGTGTCCTCGGTCCGGGTGTCGGAAGTCATGTCGGTGAGGGCTTCGGCGGCCTCGGGGCGCTCGGCGGCAGCACCGCGGCGCTGGTGATAATAGCCGAGCACGAAGCGGCCCTGGGCCTCCAGCGGCAGCGAGCGCGGCAGCTCGGGCCCCAGCCGGTCCATGATGTCGGTGATCTCGCGCTCCAGCCAGCCGCCCTTGTGCTCCTTGCGCAGCTTGCCGAGATGGCTCTGCACATTGCGCAGCAGAAGCGGAAACACGCTGGCCGGCGTTGCCGAGGCCGCGCCGAAATAGCGGTCGCGGATGGTGGCGTTCACCTTGCCGAGGGCG
>JBBSSF010000510.1:0-3151 GCA_038242345.1 Hyphomicrobiales bacterium | reverse complement strand
TCAGCCTCGTGCATCTGCCGCCCTATTCACCGGAGCTGAACCCGGTCGAGCGCGTCTGGCTCCACCTGAAGGAAAGATATCTCTCCCACCGCCTCTTCGCCGACATGCCCGCAATCGTCGATGCCTGCGCAAAGGCGTGGAACGATCTCCTCGCCGACAAGGGCCGTGTCGCCAGTCTCACCGACTATGACTACATCAAACAGGTCGGAATTTAATCAGATTGGTATCAGATCGAAGACGTTCGCGATTCACCAGCCTCCACGCTTCCCCGATACATAAGAAGCGGCATTGAAAACAGGCTTTCCCATATCGGATGACTTCAACCAGCAGGCCCTTCTTTTCTCTTCAATCGGATGCGTGGACCGGGCGAAAGTGAACCCCTGACAGTTCTGATCTTCCTCGCAGGCTGAAACGCATTCGGAAAGATTTGAAACTGTCATGGCTTTATAGTCGCCACCGGGAATGTCAACCTGGTCACGAACATCGAGAATATGGCTCTTTACAATATCATCGCCCTGAGAGATCTCAGATCTCTCGTCATTTGTCAGAAGCCATCCATCGTCACCTGCGATCAATATGGCCTGTCTTTTATATGCCTTGTAACGCAGTATTGCGATTCCGGTCGCACTGGCCGCTGCGCCACCGACAAGGAAACCACCGGCCAGAAAAAAGAAATCGCGACGAGAAAGCTTCATGGAAATCATAACTTCCCCAAAATCTTGTCAGCAAGCCGAGTGGCGAGAGCAATGATGGTCAAAGTCGGGTTTTCATAACCGCCCGAGGGAAAAACAGACGAGCCGCCAATGTAGAGATTTTCGTAGCCGTGCACTCGGCAATCCGGGTCCACCACGCTGGTCGCCGGATCAGTCCCCATGCGGGTGGTGCCCAAAATATGCCCCCCTCCCGTGACTCCCCGGTGAAGAGCGTTATTATCGATGCGCAAACGTCCGGGACCATTCTTTGCAAGCGCAGCGCCTAATCCGACAAGACAGGCATCGATCGCACGGAATGCATCTGCACCGATCGTGCACATCGCACGAACACGCCGCAGTCCGGACGCATCAGATCCTTCCGCAAGGACCACACGATTATCAGCTTCCGGCGCCATTTCACTGCGGACCGTAAGACTATAAACTGTCGCGGTCGGGCCATTTTTTACGGTCAAAAGCTGTTCTATCGAGTCCTTGGAGTTAGGTACTTCCTGACTGAACGTAATCGAAACGTCACGACGACCTATATTGCGAAATAAGTCATCGTTTGGAATTATTGCGGGTATGTTTTCTCCGAATTCCGCTGGAACAGACGGAAAAATAATCGGCTCTGGCACGACAATGCGGGCGCAGCCGAAGATATGCGGATGTTCCATGAGGTATCGACCGACCTGGTCGCGCTCGTTGCCTACGGAAACAGAGTTTGTCGCGTCGGACGAATTCAATAAGATCTGGGCATTGCCGATCCCTCCGGCGGCTAGAATAATGCTCTGTGCCGGGCGGAGCGGAACAGAGCGTCGACCGGTATCTGGATTGTAGACTTCAATCATCGCAATACCACTGCGATCGGGGCGCGGCACGAGGCGGGAGAGCGTGACCTGCAGCGCGACATCCAGTCCCGTGGTCTTCGTGTAGCGATCTAACGGCTCTTCTCCGAGGCGGACAGGCGGCTCGCTGGAGAAGGGACGATATGTAAATCCTTCTGCAAAAGGCGCCGTATAGTTCAGGAATACGGGTGTCCGCAGCAGATCACGGGCCGCAATCGCGTAATATGGATCCAGAGAGGCTCGGCTAATCGGCCAGTAAGGGGCCATGTCACGCTCAAGGAGAGGGATGACCCATCCCTCCCATAGCAATGATGTTCCCCCGAGCGCGCGGATCCAGTGCTGCGGCCAGTAGGAGCCATCAAAATGGCCCCGCCCGTACATGCTGGCAAACTCTACCTGAATGGCATCATCATATTCGGCGGCGCCAGTCTCCAGAAGAAGAACCTTCTTGCCGCCCTGGGCAAGGCGCATACCTGAAGACACGCCGGCAAACCCGGAGCCAGCAATGATAACGTCATAGGCATCGAAATTAAGTTCGGAAACTGGGACGAACAATTAGTCCTCCTGAAAGATGCCAAATGCGAGTATCAGATTCAATTTTCACAGAAACACGCCATTTAGAGTGGTCCTGCTCGATGGCATCTTGGTAGTATATTATGAAATTCATACAATAGTTCAAATTCTAAATCATGATTGGTATTCTTTCAAGCGTGTTCTCAGGTCCCGTTTGAAATTGAGACGGTGGTGCTGCGCCGAAAAAAAATAGCCAGCCCCGTGTGCGCCTCCGGTTTCAGTCTTGTCCGGATCGACGGTGGTCTCGTGCGTCCTGGTGGCCCGGGCGTCGGGCGGATCATCGGGGCGCGCATCTCATACCAGGCGCATGAAGTGCTGACGGCACCATGCGCCTGAAGGACGGCGAATTTCTCATATGCGCCAATGGCATGAGAAATCCGCATCGGAATACCAAAGAGTTCTTTTCAAGGATCTTTGGTATCACACGTTCCCGAAGCCCATCAGTTCGGCGACGGTGTCGGCGGCCGTGGTCGGCGAGAGGGTGCCGCCGCGCACGCCGGATTCCAGATCCGGCAGGCGTGCCTTCACCCCCGGATTGGCCATCAGCGCCAGATGCAGCCGCTCCTCGATCATCGCCCACATCCACGTTACCTGCTGGCGCTGGCGCTTCTCCAGGAAGCGGCCGGCCTTGGTCAGCGCGGCACGGTGACGCTCGACCGCGTCCCACAGCGCGTCGAGGCCCAGGCCGGAGAGGCCGGAGATGGTCTGCACCGGCGGCGACCAGGCGAGATCGCGCGGGGCGAGGATGTGCAGGGCAGCCTGATATTCCGCCGCCGCCGCCCGGGCCCGGGTGGCGCCGTCGCCGTCCGACTTGTTGACGGCGATGATGTCGGCAATCTCCAGCACGCCCTTCTTGATGCCCTGCAGCTCGTCGCCGGCGCCCGGCAGCATGAGGACGAGGAAGGTGTCGACCATGTCGGCCACCGTCGTCTCCGACTGGCCGATGCCGACGGTCTCGACGAGGATCACATCATAGCCCGCCGCCTCGCAGATCAGCATGGTCTCGCGGGTGCGCGCGGCAACGCCGCCGAGGGTCCCGGC
>JBBSSF010000509.1:0-3152 GCA_038242345.1 Hyphomicrobiales bacterium | reverse complement strand
CCCGACTGCGACCACGAGCACCATCATCATGACCACGATCATGATGACCATGATGACCATGACGGCCACGACCATGACCATGAATGCGGGCCGGACTGCGATCATGACCATCATCATGGCCATGACCACCACCACCATCATGACCATGTGAGCGCCAGCGGCATCACCTCGGTGTCGCTGAAGGGCGGGGATCTCGATCCCAACGTGTTCTTCCGCTGGATCAACCAGCTGACACAGACCCAGGGGCCGGACATCCTGCGCCTCAAGGGCATCCTCTCCTTCAGGGACGATCCGGACCGCTATGTGGTGCAGGGCGTCCACATGATCGTCGAAGGCAACCATCAGCGGCCGTGGAAGGAGGGCGAGGTGCGCGAGAGCCGGCTCGTCTTCATCGGCCGCAAGCTCGATGCCCACAAGCTCGAAGAAGCCTTTGCCGCCTGCGCGGCTGCCTGAGTCCGTCTTTCGGGATGGTTCCCGGAGACCAAGGGGGCGGGGCCTGCGGGCGCCGAGTGTCCGCAAGGACACAGCCCGCGGCCCGTCGCCCGCCGCGCCTTGACCGCAATGGTTAACATCGGTCATCGTCGCGGTCGGGGCAGACTCGACCAGCTCGGCGCTTCCCCCAGGGCGTGTGCGTAACGGGGGAGGCGCTTGATGCGTCGTTCGATCACCGGATCGGTTCTGGTTCTCGCGGGGCTTCTGGCTGCGGGAACGTCGGCGGGCGCGGCCGATCTGGCCACCAAGGGCAAGGCGCCGGCCGCCCAGACGGAGCCCGCCGGGCTGGACCGGGTGCCGGCCTGCGATGCGGCTGCCGTGCTGCGGACCGTCACCTCGCGCACCAGCTTCTCCCTGAAGTTCAAGAATCCCGAGGGGCCGACCCTCAAGGAACTGGGCACGCCGAAGGAGCTCACCTTCATCCAGCTTCCGGAAGCCGAGATCGGCCGGCGCTACTGCCAGGTCAAGGTCGAGCTGTCCACCGGCCGGCCGACGGAAGCCTTCTATGTCGTCGAGGAGCGGATGAGCTTTGCCAGCGCGCCGTGGCCGCGCGGCACGGGCTGGGCCATGCGCTGGGGCATGGATGTGTGCGTCGTCGGCACCGACAAGTGGCATATCTATGATGGCGACTGCCGGACCCTGCGGCCGCCGCCGGCTATGTGATGCCGGTGCCCGCTCTTCTGCGGCGCGGTGCGGCAGGTCTCGGTCTTGCGCTGCTCCTGACCGTGGCCGGTCAGGCGGCGGAGCCGGAACACACCGCCGGCCAGTTCGATTTCTATGTGCTCGCGCTGTCCTGGTCGCCGAGCTGGTGCGCCTCCCAGGGTGACCGGGCGGCGTCCACGCCCCAGTGCGCCGGTCCGCGCCCCTTCGGCTTCGTCGTGCACGGGCTGTGGCCGCAATATGAGCGCGGCTTTCCCGAGACCTGTCCGGTGTCCGTTCCCGGGCCGGACCGGGCCGCCGTCGACGGGATGCTGGACCTGATGCCGAGCCCGGGCCTCGTGCGCCACCAGTGGCGCAAGCACGGCACCTGTTCGGGGCTGGCACCCGCCGCCTTCTTCGCCGCCGTGCGCAAGGCCGCCGGGCGGGTGACGGTTCCGCCCGCCTTCGTCGACCCCCAGGGGCCGGCGATGGTGTCGCCCGATGCGGTGGAGGCGGCCTTCCTCGCCGCCAATCCGGGTCTGCCGGCCGATGCGATCGCCGTCACCTGCGACCGGCGCCGGCTGGGCGAGGTGCGGGTCTGTCTCGATCGCGATCTGAAGGGCTTCCGCCCCTGCGCCGAGGTGGACCGGCGCGCCTGCCGCTCGGACCGGGTGCAGATGCCGGCGGTGCGGGCCGGCGCGTCTCAGGGGACGACGCCATGAGCCGTTCCCTGTCGGGCCGGCTTTCCGGCCTGGCCCGGATTCTGGCCGTGGCCGTGGTCGCCAGCGGCGCGGCCTCGCCCGCGGGCGTTCCGGCCGGGACCGATCTGACGGCCCCGGTGGCCCCGCCTCCGGCAGACGAGCCCGCTGCCGATGCGCCGGAAGAGGTCGCCCCGCCGCCCTTTCCCGAGACCTTTGCCGGCATTCCCGAGGCGGTCATCAACGAGCACCTGATGACGGCCGACTGCGAGGATCTCACCTCCGATCACATGCGGGACCGTCCGCCGGTCGTCGGTCAGGTGTCGCCGGTGGCGACGCTCTACGGGATCCCGTGCGTGGCCGGAGCCGCGGACACCAGCTACCGGCTCTATCTCCACGAGACCGGCGAGATCGGTGGCGTGCATCCGCTCTATTTCGCGGTGTGGACCCCCGAACATGCCTGGACGGGAACGGAGCTGCTGAAAGGCGTCCGCTTCGATCCCGATACCGGCCGGCTGACCGGCGAGAGCGCCGGCACGGCCGGGGCGGGGCGCTCGGCCTCCTGCCGCGTGCGCGGCGTGTGGACCTGGTCCCGCTGGGCCTTCGCGCTCACCCGCATGGAGACCGTCGGCTGTCCGGCCTCGGTGCCCGCGGTGGTCTATCCCTGAGGCCGCCGGTTCAGTGCGCCGGTTCAGTGCGCCCTTGGCCCGGCCGGCAGGAGACTGATGAACAGGTCCGTGGACGAGGTGCCCGAGGCGGCGGCGATGGCGTCGAGGGTGTCGTGTTCCGGCGCGACGGTGAGGCCGCGTCCGGCCAGCGTCGCGCGCAGGGCGTCCGGGGTGGTCTTCAGCACCGGGGCGAGATCGGCGAGCGGGGTCCGTGTCATCAGGTGAATGGTCCGCAGCGCCGGGTTGCCCTCCGCGCCACCACCGAGGCCGGCAACGGCGAAGGGGAGCGAGACGACGAGGGAAGCCACCAGCGGCCAGATCAGCGTTCCGCGCCTGAGATAGCCGACCAGCGGCCGCCAGTTGCGCCAGACGTGAACGCCGAAGGGCACCAGCAGCACGAGGCTCAGCCATTCGTGCATGCCGTGAAACACGGCCGGTTGCCAGTGGAAGAACAGGGCGAGGCCGGAAATCGTCGAGACTGCGAACAGGCCGGTGGTCAGGGGCGTCGCATAACGGGTGATGAAGCTGTCCACGTCACTCTCCTCGGGACGGGCCGGAAACGGGCAGGCGTCCGGCCCCGTCTCTCGATCGTCCGGGAGCCGGGCGCCCTATGCTCCGGATGAATCCGGATCTCCTGCCGTGCGAGCCTGCTGAT
>JBBSSF010000508.1:0-3154 GCA_038242345.1 Hyphomicrobiales bacterium | reverse complement strand
GAAGCCGCCCTGCGGCAGGCTGCAGACGCGCTGAAGGCTCCCTTGTCATCCCCCGCCCTGACGGGCACCCCCACGGCGCCGACGGCAGCGGCCGGAACAGCAACGATCCAGATCGCCACGACCGCCTTCACCGACACGGCCGTGGCGGGCGAGGCGGCGGCGCGGACGACGGCGATCGGCACGGCCGCCGACAGCATCGTCCGTTATATCCGGGCCTGGCGGCGGACGGGGGTGAAGCCGGGGCTGACCCTTGGCGGCCGGGTCGGGGCGGCCGGGCCGGTGACCGTCGGCCGGACCGGACGTCCCGCACCCTTCCACGACACCCGCGGCGGGCTGCGCGCCAACCTGCGCGACGTGCCCGGCATTCCCGCCCTTTCCGGCGGCGCCGGCGTCTCCTTCACCGACCGCGCCGGCAACCGGATCGGCCATGTGGATGCCGACGGCCGCCCGCGCATGGGGCTCCGCGTCGCCCGGGCCTTCCGGGTCTATCTGCAGGGCGGCGATCTCTACGCCAAGGACCGGGACGGGACCATCATCCGCCTGACGACCGACGGGGATCTGGTGTGGGGCGGGGAGGACGGGCCCTTTGCCGCCTATCACCGGGCATCCGGCCCGGAGTACCGCATCCCGCTGTGGAACCTGCCCGGCATCTCGACGCTGCGCACCCACTTCCTGCTCGTGGCCTCCCTCGGCCAGTCCAATGGCGCCGGCGAAGGCGGCACCGACGGCATCGACGAAGCCGTGCTCTCGTCCATGGTGACCTCGTGGCGGGACGGCATCCTCGTTCATGGCCGGGCGCACACGTCTCCGACTATCGGTCTGCGCACCGACGAACGCGCCTTCGAGGCCCTCGTGCCGGCCCGGGAGGAATGGCGGCAGACACAGATGACGTCGATCGCCGAGTTCATCCGGCGCTCGGAGCCGAGCACGACCCATATCCACCTTGCCGCCCATGATGTCTCCGGACAGGCAATCGCCGTGATGCAGCCGGGCATGTGGATGTTCGAGAACCTCGTGCGCACGATCATCCGGGCGTGGGTGATCGCGACGCTGCGGGGCATGAGCTTCGAGGTGTGCATTCCCTTCGACCAGGGGGAATCGGACTCCCTCGGGACGCTTGCGAATTACAAGACGAAGTTTCTGGCGTTGCACGCCGGACTTCTTGCGAGGCTGGCTCCGCTCGGGATTACGACGGTAAAATTCATCACCAACCAGATCAGTTCTTACGGGCGATATATCGTCCAGTCCGGGACGGTGCAGGCCCAGCTTGAGCTGGCCCGCGATCACCCGGACAAGGTCATCTGCATCGGCCCGTCCTATGGCTTCCCCTATGTGGATGGCCTGCACCGCACCGCCGCCGGACACCGGATGAAGGGCAGCATGGTCGGCCGGGCGTGGATGCTGGATCGGGCCGGCACGCCCGAAGTTCCGGTCCATGTGACCGGCGCCCAGCGGAACGGGACGTCCGTCGTGCTCAACTTCTCCGGCGGCACCGGGATCCTGAAGAACCTGTCGGATCTGGCGGAAGGCGAGACGGATCTTGTCACCGACCCCGGAAATCACGGGATCAAATATTATGTCGCCGGCACCGATGTTGCCGTCAGCTCCGTCGCACGCACCGGCGACCGTCAGTACACCCTGACGCTGGCCGCTGCCCCGGCCGGCGGGTCGGTCGAGGAAGTGTCGATTGCCGGCCGCATTCCGGCGATCCCCATCGATGCGGGCCCGACCGTCGGGCCGCGGACGGATCTCTTCTTCCGCACCGGCGTCACTGACCGCGAGGGCGTCGAGATCCGGCGCCGCGCCCTGCACCAGCTCATCACCCCCACGATCATCTGAGGCTCCCATGACCCGCAATGCAATCGCGGAAAGCATCGGCTTCGACCCCATCCCGGGGGTCGAGGCCCTCGACCTCTCCGACGGATCCCAGGCGCTGGCCGCCTGGCCGGGGATGGCCTATGTCATTCAGGGGCAGGATCTGGCGACGGTGAACGGCGTTCTCGGTGGCCGCGACAGCCTCTATGGCAAGGACCTCCGCACCGGCGGCATCACCCTGCGGGCCGATCTGCCCCAGCTGGCGAACCGGCAGGTGATGGTGTTTCCCGGCGCGGCCGGACAGGGCGTCGAGCTGCGGCGGGATTTCCTCGCCGCCGGCGAGATGCCGTCCTGCGCCATGGCCCTGACGCTGCAGCTGATCGGGCTGGCGGAGCAGAATAGCAATGCCTTCATCGCCGGCGGCTACTACAGCATCACCAGCGGCGACGGCTATCCCTTCGGCCTCTATCTGCGCAATGTCGGGACGGCGCCGGGAACCTGGTACATTGACTTCAAGCTCGGCACGACCTTCACCAACCGCGTGACCGCGGCGCCGGTGACGGGCAGCGGCCCCCATGTCATCGGCTTTTCCTATGACGCGGAGACGCGGTCGAGCCGGGCCTTCTTCGGCGCGGCCGAGAATGACGCCACCAGCACCACCGGCAACGTGCTGCCGGCCAACACCCGGGTGTGCGTCGGCGGCGGGGTCGGCGACAATGCCAGCGGCGTCGTCGCCGCATGGGTCTCCACGGTGGCCTTCGCCTATGGCGCCCCGCACAGGGACGCGGCGCTGTGGGCCGACTGGCGCTACATGCTCGACATGCTCGCCGCCCGGGACATCGTCGCATGATCGGGTTCGGCTTCGGGATCCGGCGGCAGGCGATTGCGGCGCGACGCTCGCCCCTCGACGCGCTGGCGGCGTCCATCCGCGCCGCCTGTGGCCTGCGGCGGCTGCGGACCGGCTGGACCGGGCCGCTCGTCACGGTGCGGCGGTCCAGCGACGGGGCCTCGCTGGACATCTCCGCCGGTGCGGACGGCTGGCTCGACGTGGCCGCGCTCATCGCCTTCGTCGGATCAGCGTCGGGCTACGTCACGAAGTGGTGGGACCAGTCGGGCAACGGTCTCCACGCCGTCCAGTCGACGGCGGCATATCAGCCGCGGATTGTCAATGCCGGCGTGCTCGACATCGGCCCCAACGGGCGGCCCTGGCTGGTCTTCAGCGGCGCCCAGGCGCTGAAGACCATCACCACCCTGCCGGCCTTCGGGGATGCGGACACCTCGCTGGTGTGCCTGTTCAGGGGCGGCACCAGCGCCTCGCCTCAGCGGGCCATCTGTCATG
>JBBSSF010000507.1:0-3156 GCA_038242345.1 Hyphomicrobiales bacterium | reverse complement strand
GTGCCCCCTCGTGCACCTCGACCCGTGCGCGGCTGCCGTCGGCCTTGGCCCGGGTGAGCGCGCTCTGTGCCTGCCGCAGCAGGTCGTCGGGAGTCATGTCCGAGCCGAGGGTCAGGCCCACGCTGGCCGAGAGCGTGATCTCGCGGCCGAGCACCACGAAGGGCTCGTCGAGCACGCTCAGCAGCCGCTCCGCCATGCCGCGCAGCCCGTCGAGGTCCTCGACGTCCTCGGCGACGACGAGGAACTCGTCGGCACCCAGCCGCACCGCGGTGTCCTCCACGCGGGTGCTCCAGCGCAGCCGGTCGGCGACCTGGCTGAGCAGCATGTCGCCGGCCTCGTGGCCGAGGGTGTCGTTGATGGTTTTGAAGCCGTCGAGATCGACGAAGGCGAGGAGAACATCGCCGCCCTGCCGGTCGGCGAGGGCGAACAGGCGCTCGATCTCGGCCTGCATGAAGCGCCGGTTGGGCAGCTGCGTCAGCGGGTCGGTGATGGCGCTCATCTCCAGGGTCCGGTTGAGCTCGCCAAGGCGCCGCATCATCTGGTCGCGCTCGACATAGAGGGCGATGATCTCGCCGACCAGCCGCAGCAGGGTGCGGTTGCCGTCGGAGATCATCCGCGTCTCGGCGCTTGCCCCGCACAGGGTGCCATAGAGCTCCGGGCCGACGAAGATCGGCGCGCTCAGATAGGACTGGATGCCGAGGCCCCGGGCCGCGGCGCTGTCGCCCCAGCGGGTCGGCACGTCGGTGCAGGACGGGGTTCCCTCGTCCAGCGCCCGCTTGCACAGGGTGTCCCCCCACGGCACCCACAGCCCTTCAGGAATGACGAAGGACTGGCTGTTGCGGGAAAAGAGCACCGTCTGCCGGCTTTCCGCGAGGTCGATGCGGGTGAGATAGGTGGCATCGAGCCCGGTCACCAGCTGGACCAGGATCAGGAAGCGCCGCACGACGCCTTCGAGATCGGTCTCGGAGCGCAGGGTGTCGGAGATCTCGGCAAGGATCTGGTCGTCCATGGGAGAAACCGGAGGGGAACGGGAGCCGGACGGGTGGCCGGTCGCGCCATGCAGCACCGGAGGGGCAGGAGCCTAGCCGTGGTTGCGGGTCCGTTGAAGGTGCCTGCGTCGCGCCTGTGCGTGACAGGGCGCCGCAGTCCCGCCCGCGGATCCCGGGGGGCGAGCCGGCTGCCACTGTCCGGCCGCAGTCTGTAACACGGCGTAAGAAAGCTTGATTTTCGCGAGTCGGTGCCGGTGTTTAAGGTCAGGCTACGGAAAAGGCGCCTCGGGTGCCGGGTCCGTCCGGGGGCGCGAGGCGGTTTTCCGCTGCGTTCGGCGTCCCCCGGGGTGAACGTGTCTCCCGGGGCTGCGGTCCGGGGTGGCCATGCGGGCAAGAGGACCGGGATATGATGCGGATGGATCGGACGGTGCGGGTGGATGGTGCGGCGCAGATGACGCTCGCGGCGCCGGTGACACTCTCCGGCATCGGTGTCCATTCCGGCGCGCCCGCCACCATCACCCTGACCCCCGGCGTGGCCGACAGCGGCATCCGCTTCGTGCGCACCGACGCCGCCGGCAAGGTCACCGAATTCGTCGCTTCCTGGCGGACCGTGGTCGCAACCGAGCTGGCGACCCAGCTCGGTTCCGCCGACGGCCAGTCGCTGGCGACCGTCGAGCATCTGATGTCGGCCTTCTCCGGCCTCGGTGTCGATGCGGCCGTGGTCGCGATCGACGGGCCGGAAATGCCGATCATGGACGGCAGCGCCGCCGCCTTCGTGCAGGCGATCGACGCCGTGGGCCTGGTCGCCCTCGACGCGCCGCGCCAGATGATCGAGATCCTGAAGCCGGTGCGCATCGAGCGCGGCGATGCCTTCGCCGAGCTGGTGCCCTTTGCCGGTCGTCGCTTCGACGTCACCATCGCCTTCGACGAGGCGGTGATCGGCCGGCAGGCGCTGGTGTTCGATCTGGAGCCCGGCGTCTATCGCCACGAGATCGCCCGCGCCCGTACCTTCGGCCGGGTGTCGGATGCCCTGAAGCTGCGCGCCATGGGCTTTGCCCGCGGTTCGTCGCTGGAGAATTCCGTCGCGCTCGACGACGGCAAGGTGGTGAACCCCGAGGGCACCCGCTGGCCGGACGAGTTCGTGCGCCACAAGGCCCTCGATGCCGTTGGCGATCTGGCGCTGGCCGGTCTGCCGATCCGCGGCCTCTACCGCTCCTTCAAGGGCGGCCACCGCATGAATGTCGAGATCCTGAAGGCGCTGTTCGCCGATCCGTCGGCCTTCCGCATCATCACGGCGCCGGCGGCCGAAGCCGCCCTCGACGGCCGCGCCGCGGCCTGAGCCGCGCCGGTCCCGGGGGCGACGCCCGCCGCGCCCCCTCCTTCTCCCGGATCCGCCCTGATTTCCTGCCGGTCCGCGCGTCGCGTGCGGTCCGGGGCAGGGGCGCGACCGGAGGATGGTGCACTGCCGACCCACATTTCTGCCGCCGTTGACGCTCACCCTCCCGGACCCAGTCGCAGGGAGGGTTTTTCATGTCATTCGACGAGGACACGGACGACCGGCATCCGCTACCGGAGCAGCGCACTTTCTGCGCCCGGCAGATCCGCACCATCCGCGCCCGGGCGCGCCTGACGGACGATCCGTCGGAGAAGGAGCGTCTCGGCCGCGAAGTCGAGGCCCTCAAGGGCAATCGCGACAAGGTGACGGCGTCGTCCTGAGAGGCTGTTTCAAAAGTCGGTGGTCCCCGGGATTTCGGGGCCTCCGGCCGGAGGAGTTGCCGGCTTGATGACCGGCATCGGGATTGCGACGATCGGGGCAGGGGAAAGATCCGCTGCGCCCGCCCGTCCGGCTTTTGAAACAGGTTCTGAAACCAGGCGCACGACGTGCTGACCGCACCCAAGCGCCTGAAGAACGGCAGATTTCCCATATGCCCCAAGGGCATGGGAAATCTGCATCAGAATACCAAAGAGTCCTCTTCGAGGGTCTTTGGTATCAGCCGGCCTTCGGCGGCGCCGGATGGGTGAGGAGATGCACCCGGTTGGCGAAGGTGGTGTCCTTGCCTTCGGCCAGCAGTGGCGCCTCGGCAGCCATGGCGGTGAGCAGCGGATCCAGCCACGTGCCGTCGGCCTTGGCGAAATCGTTCAGCACATGATGGTGCACCAGCGCCTT
>JBBSSF010000506.1:0-3157 GCA_038242345.1 Hyphomicrobiales bacterium | reverse complement strand
ATCCCGCAACAATGTCGTGCGTGGAACGGAAATTCCAGAGGGAAGCTGCAACGCCTATGTTTGCTGCACCGCCGCGGACGGGATCCGCGGTCCTGTCCCCGGTTCAACAAGGCGATTGTCCGATGTCCACCATTCTGGTCCTGAATTCGAGCGCCGGCGGTGCCGACTCCGTGTCCCGTCTGCTGGTTGCCGACGCCGTGGCGGCGCTGAAGGCGAAGAACCCGGCCCTCACCGTGGTCGAGCGCGATCTCGCCGCCGATCCGGTGCCGCATCTCTCGCCGGAAGCCGTGGTCGGCGTGCGCACCGGCGACACCTCGACGCCCGAGCGGGCAGCGGCGGTGGCGCTGTCGGATGCGCTGATCGACGAGCTGAAGGCAGCCGATTATGTCGTCATCGGTTCGCCGATGTACAATTTCGGCATCACCAGCACCCTGAAGTCCTGGTTCGACTATGTGCTGCGCGCCGGCGTCACCTTCCGCTACACCGAGAATGGTCCGGTCGGCCTCGTCGGCGAGAAGACCGCGATCGTGGTCGAGAGCCGCGGCGGCGTCTACAGCGAAGGCCCGTTCAAGGTCGCCGACAGCCAGGAGCCGCACCTGCGCACCATGCTCGGCTTCATCGGCATCAAGGACGTGACCTTCATCCATGCCGAGCGCATCGGTTTCGGCCCGGAAGCCCGCGCCAAGTCGATCGCCGACGCCCGCGCCACCATCGGCAAGATCGCGGCCTGATCGGGGCGGGCCGCAGCCGGGTGCCCTCAGCGGCCCCGGCTTCTTCTCGCCGCCGGGGCGGACATCCCTGTCCGGTGCGCTTGGGCTGCGCCGGACAGGGGACCTGCTTCCGGGGCGCTCCCCCCGCGCCCCGGCAGAGCATTTTCCCGTGTGCCCCGGCACAGGGACGGAGGTGCCCGGTCTCCGCCCGGCGCCATGGTCTCCGCGATCTCCCTGCGCCGGCCTCCCGGCTGCATCGAGACTGTTCCTTCGGCTGCCGCGAGGGGCAGGCGGCCCGGTGCGCCGGGGTCGCTCTTGTTCTTTGCCAGGCGCGGGTATATACCCTCATTCCATGAGCAAGGGTGTGACCAGTGACTGCTATTGCGTGATCCTGCGCGGGATCGCCCGGCGGATCACGGCGCTTTATGACGAGGCGCTGGCGCCGGTCGGCATCACCGTCGCCCAGTTCGCGCTGCTGCGCCGGGTGCAGCGGGCCCAGCCGGTGTCGCTCACCGAGCTGGCGCGGCTGTCGGATCTGGACCGGTCCACGGTCGGACGCAATGTCCGGGTGCTGGAGCGCGATGGCCATGTGCGCACCGTGCCGGCGAAGGACCAGCGCGAACAGACGCTGGAGCTGACGCCGGCCGGCCGCAAGGTGCTCGCCGACGGGGCGCCCTTCTGGGATGCCGCCCAGGCCCGGGTCGAGGCCGTCATCGGCCCCGAAGGCGGAGAGGCCCTGCGGGCCATCCTGCGCGGGCTGTGAGACCAAAGAGTCCTTTTCAAGGATCTTTGGTATCAGACGACGTGGACGCCGGTTCACGTGAAGAAAGCCCTCTCGCGCCGCGATGCACCGGCATCCGCGTGGCCGCCGCCGTCCCCCGGACCCCTTCGGTCCGGAACAGCTCCGGCAGTCTGTCCGCTCCGGCCCGGATGCCGGCGCGCGGGAGAATTGCCTGTCTTTGCAACCAGATGCGGGTATATGCCCGCATCTTCCCCCGGCCGCGGCCGGAGAAGGAAGGGCGCTGCCATGACCGAGACCTCTCCGCGGCCCTCCCGCCTAGTGGCGGCGCTGGCGGCGCGCGACATCCATTATGGCTGGGTGGTGGTGGCCGTCACCTTCCTCACCATGCTGGCGACCGCCGGTGCCCTCGGCTCGGCCGGCGTCATGATCGATCCGCTGCGGGCCGAATATGGCTGGTCGACGGCGGAGATCTCGTCGGCCTTTGCCATCCGGCTGGCGCTGTTCGGGCTGATGGGGCCGTTTGCGGCCGCGCTCATGAACCGGTTCGGCCTGCGCCCGGTGATCCTGACGGCGCTGGCCCTGCTGGTCGCCACCTTTGCCGCCTCGCTTGCCATGACGACCCTGTGGCAGTTCCGCCTGCTGTGGGGCGTGGCGGCGGGGATCGCCACCGGCATGACGGCGCGGGTGCTGGGGGCGACGGTGGCCACCCGCTGGTTCGTCGCCCGGCGCGGTCTGGTGGTCGGCCTGTTTGCCGCCAGCTCCGCCTCGGGCCAGCTCGTCTTCCTGCCGGTGCTGGCGGCGCTGGCCACGGCCCATGGCTGGCGCGCGGCCATCCTCCTGATGATCGGCGTGCTGGCGCTGGCCTTCGTGCTGGTGGCGCTGGCGATGCGGGATGATCCGGCCGATGTCGGGCTGGCGCCCTTCGGCGCGGCGGCTCCGGTGCCGCGGGCGGCGACGGGGCAGGGGCTCGGCGCGCTCCTGTGGATGCCCGTCGGCACGCTGCTCTCCGTCTCGCGCTCCAACACCTTCTGGGTGCTGGCGCTCACCTTCTTCGTCTGCGGCCTGTCCACCAACGGCCTGATCCAGACCCACTGGATCTCGCTCTGCGGCGATTTCGGCATGGTGCCGGTGACGGCGGCCGGCGTTCTGGCGGTGATCGGCCTGTTCGATCTGGTCGGCACCGTCGGGTCCGGCTGGCTGTCGGACCGCTATGACAATCGCTGGCTGCTGTTCTGGTATTATGGCCTGCGCGGGCTGTCGCTGCTGTTCCTGCCGGCGAGCGATTTCAGTCTTGTCGCGCTCTCGGTCTTCGGCGTGTTCTACGGCCTCGACTGGGTGGCGACGGTGCCGCCGACGGTGAAGCTCGCCGCCGACCGGTTCGGCGCGGCGCGGGCCGGGCTGGTGTTCGGCTGGGTGTTTGCTGCCCACCAGATCGGCGCGGCGGTGGCGGCCTTCGGTGCCGGCGCGACGCGCACCGAATTCCAGACCTATCTGCCGGCCCTCTATGTGGCAGGCGCCTTCTGTCTGGTGGCCGCGGTGCTGGCCATCACCCTGTCGAAGCCGGGCGGCGCGACGGCGGTGCCGGCCCGGGCCTGATACCAGCCGCACGAAGTGCTGACCGCACCTTAGCGCCTGAAGGGCAGCAGATTTCTCATATGCCCCAAGGACATGAGAAATCTGCATCGGAATACCAAAGAGTCCTCTT
>JBBSSF010000505.1:0-3161 GCA_038242345.1 Hyphomicrobiales bacterium | reverse complement strand
CGCGGAAGCCAGATCGTCCGCCACGATCGTGGTCTGACGGATCCATCCGGTTTCAACCGGGCGCAGCCGGATCGTGGCCTCGATAATCGTGCCGGTCAGCCCCATGCCGCCGATCGTTGCACGGAAGAGCTCGGCATTCTCCTCACGGGAGGCGCGGATCACCTCGCCAGCGCCGGTGACCAGAACCAGCTCCGCCACATGATCGCCGAAGCCCCCGTCGCGGTGATGGTTCTTCCCGTGGATGTCGGACGCAATCGCGCCACCGAGGGTCACGAAACGTGTTCCCGGCACGACGGTCGGGAAGAAGCCGCGCGGCAGGAAGACGGCGATAATCTCATCCAGAAGCACGCCCGCTTCTGCCCTCAGCAGCCGGGTTTCCGGATCGAAGCCGATCATCCGATTGAATGGCAGCATCGACAGGGTGAACGGCTCGCCGATCGCCGCATCGCCATAGGCCCGGCCATTGCCGCGCGCCACAAATCCTTCGGCGGCCGCCATCGCCGCCACGATATCCGCCTGCGACGCGGCGCTGACCAGCCGCCCTTCCACGATGGGGAAGCCTCCCCAGCCGGAAACCCGCGTCATAGCTTTTTCTTTCCAAACACATAGTGCTTGTCGAGCAGATATTTGATCCAGTTGCCGAGCGACAGGCCAACCGCGGCACCGATATATTTCGCGGTCGTGGTGCCCCATATCCACAGGGCACCCAGCTCGATGCCCCAGAACAGCAGCGTCGTGCCAACACCGAAGATGCCATAGATGACAATCTTGCGGACCTCGGCGGCATGGGTTTCATAGCTGTCGAGAAAGATCCACTTCTTCTCAAGCACATATTTGACGAAGAACCCGATGCCGGTCCCAACCAGGACAGAGATCATAACCGGCCACGCCGGCACGATACGGACGACGAGTTCCTGCGCCCCGAGGTTTGCAATGCCGGAGATAACGGCAAAGAAGACATAGCGTGCGAAGATGACGTGGGCCGCAAGAAAGGCGCTGGCGCTCTCTTCTGCCGCCGCAATCGAAGCGTTCTTTTCGATGCTCATGCCGCTTCCCCCATGCTGAAGCCGACAGGCGCGACGGCAAGGTGCGCCCTGTCTGAGGAAATGTCGAAGGCAAAACCCATCCGCGCAATGAATGCACGGGCTGTGTCGTGGCGCCAGATCGTCCCGTTGCGGCCGCGCAGACGGAAGCAATCGATATCGACCCGTCCGACCCGATCCGGATCCCGTGCGATCAGCACGAGCGCAGGGCGAATGGCAGCCGGGATGCGCCAGCCGGGCGCCGACCTGGAAGACGCAACAGCAACGCCGAGGGCCTCCGGGCTGATGAGCCCCCATAGCTTCCCGGCGATCAGGACGACGACTGTTGCGAGAAGAAAACCCGAGGGGCCAAGCGGCGCTTCACCATCGACGACGCGCGGCACTGCCGCTTCTGCACGCCCCCGATCAGGTGCCTGAAAATTCATACTGCCTCACGTGGCACTAAAAGCAGCTTCGACTGGAACGAAAAATGCAGTGGTCGATTAAACAAAAAATGCAGCCTCAGATTATACCAAACATGCCGCTTGTCTCGCGCGAAAACTCGCGCGGCCGGATCTCCACCAGCCCGCCGAAGGGGAATTCTAATTCATGTTGCCGTATTGCAACAAGCCGCGACCGTTGGTGCCTGTCTGTTCGATCAATTTGAAATTGCTGGCCGACAAGAGCCCATCCCCCCCGAGGGCCTGGAGCGTCCGGGAGCATGCCCCCCCCGCGGGGCGTTATCGCGGAAGCCGCTTTCGCAACAGATCCGGGAACGCGGAACCTCGTCCAGCGCACGGCCCCATCAGGGACCGGAGACAAAAAACTCCGGGACACCTTCTGCGCCGCTGCGACCTGTGCCGCGTCACGAAGGATCCTGGTTCTCGTCGCAATCCACGACCGAACGCACCTCTGGGGCAAAGCCCCGAGCACCCTTCCCGTACCCGGCGCACCCAAGTGCTGACCGCACCCACGCGCCTGAAGGGCAGCAGATTTTCTATTTGCCCAAGGACATGGAAAATCCGCATCGGAAGACCAGAGGGGCCTTTTTCAAGGATCTCTGGTTTGACAGACCGCTTAAATCATACCAAGCGCACGAAGTGCTGACCGCACCGCGCGCTTGAAGCACAGCAGATTCCTCATATGCCTCAGTGGCATGAGAAATCTGCATCGGCATACCCAAGGATCCTTTGCAAGGACCTTTGGTATCAGGCGGCCTCGGCGCCTGAACTGCAAACGCAAAAAACTCCATTGTCACCCAAGGTGATGGAGCGGAGAGAAAGCCGGACTATCAGGATGTTAGAAAAAAGGTGGCGCGCCCTACGGGAGTCGAACCCGTCTTTTCAGATTGAAAATCTGACGTCCTAACCGATAGACGAAGGGCGCGGGGGCGGCTGGAGAGCCAGCCTGATCCTCACCCCACAGGAGCGGGATGAGGGAAACTTGCCGGACCGGATCAGCACCAGCCCGCATCAGCCCGGGAGGAGAATTCTCTCCCCCGTCCCGCTTCAGCCCTGACGGGCCTTGAAGCGCGGGGCCTTCTTGTTGATGATGTACATCCGGCCGCGGCGGCGGACCAGGCGGTTCTCACGATGGCGCGTCAGGAGCGCCTTCAGCGAATTCTTGATCTTCATGGCAGTCACCGATTTTCGGCGGCGATGCCGGAACCGGCCTCACCGATTGGGTTCGTCGTGCGAGCGGAGCCTGTTCCTGTCGCCGTTCCGGGCCGGATCAAAGCTCCCGCCCCGCGGCGCCGGGCACCCCCCGTCGCTGTTGCGGCAGGTGATACGGAGTGCGCCCGCGCCTGTCAACGTGGGGCATCCGCTTTTTTCGCACTTTGCCGGCCAACCCGCCGACACACCGCCCTTTTCCCGCAGAATTCGCGCTCTTTGATCCCCTGCGGCACCACCACGGGACCGCTCTTCCCCGCGCTCCCGGCGGCCGTTTTACCGGATGGAAAGACGAATCCCGGCTCTCCTGCCGCGAGTCAGTCCGCCCTCCTCCCCCCCCCCCCACCCCCGGGGTTGCCCGGACCCCCCCCCCCCGCCCCGGGCGCACCCGCCAGCGCCCCCCAGCCCCACCCCCCAAATGTGCCCCCCCCCCTTAACAACAAGCGGTGCAGAAACCCCCCCCCCCCGG
>JBBSSF010000504.1:0-3161 GCA_038242345.1 Hyphomicrobiales bacterium | reverse complement strand
GAGACCCGAGGGTCTCCGGACCGCTCCCCTTTTTTGGGAATGAAGCGTACGGGGTTGGGCGACTGGCCCCGGAGGAGAGGTCAGAGGGCGCGGAAGTCCGGCGGGCGGCGGGCGAGGAAGGCGGCAAGGCCCTCTTGGGCCTCGGCGCGCCGGCCGGCCGCGGCGATGGTGCGGGCTTCCAGCGCGAGCTGGTCGGCCAGCCCGTTGCGGAAGCTTTCCGCCAGCAGGGCCCGGGTGGCGGCAAGCGCCTGCACCGGACCGTCGGCCAGAGTGCGGGCGAGGCTGTCCGCCTCGGCGGCGAGCGTTTCGGCCGGCACCACCCGGGTGACGATGCCGAGGGCTTCCGCCTCGGCCGCGCCGATGCGGCGGTTGGTCAGGAGGATTTCCTGCGCCCGGCGCAAGCCCACGGCCCGGGGCAGCCGCCAGCTCATGCCGCCATCCGGGGTCAGCCCGATGGCGCCATAGGCGGCGGTGAAGTGGGCGGTGTCGCTGGCAAGCGTGATGTCGCCGGCAAGCGTCAGGCTGAGCCCGGCCCCGGCCGCCGGCCCGTTCACCGCCACGACGAAGGGCTTTTCCATCCCGGCCAGAAGGGTGAGGGCCTGATGCAGGGTGCCGGCGAGCTTCGTCAGCACGCTGGCGGTATCGCTGCCCGGCGCCGTGAAGGCGCCGATGTCGCCGCCGGCGCAGAACAGCCGGCCCGTCCCGGTCAGAAGCACGACCCGGATCGCCGCATCGTTCGCCACCCGGACGGCAGCCTCCACCAGCGCGTCGGCCATGGCCTGATCGATGGCGTTGCCGGCTTTCGGCCGATTGAGGGTCAGTCGGGCGATGCCGTCATCCACGGCCACGAGAAGGGGGGCATCGGTCATCGGCAGGCCTCCGCGGCGTCGAGGGCAAGGCGGACAAGGCGCGGATAGGCGGCGGCGCGGGCGGCGGCATGGGCAGAGGCCGCCTGTCCGCGGGCGACCCGCCCCTTGATGCCGTGGAAGATCGCCGCCAGCCGGAAGAAGTTGAAGGCGATGTAAAATTCATAGTCCGGAATGCCGGACCGGCCGGTGTTGGCGCAATAGAGCGCGCAATAGTCGGCCTCTGTCGGGATGTTCAGGCTGGCCGGATCGACAGTACCGAGCCCGGCGACGATATCCGGCGGCATCCGGTACATGATCGCGTGATAGGCGAAATCGGCAAGCGGGTGGCCGAGGGTGGAAAGTTCCCAGTCGAGCACCGCCAGAATGCGCGGCTCGGTGGGGTGGAAGATCAGGTTGTCACAGCGAAAATCGCCGTGGACGATGCGGGTCTCGTCATTGGCCGGGATGACGGTCGGCAGCCAGTCGACCAGCCGGTCCATGTCGGGATCGCGCCCGGCATCGCTGTCGGCCAGATAGGATTTCGTCCAGCGGCCGATCTGGCGGGCGAAGTAGTTGCCGGCCTTGCCATAGTCACCAAGACCGACAGCCTCGGGATCCAGCCGGTGCAGGTCGGCAAGCGTCCGGTTCATGGCGGCAAAATAGGCTGGCCGGTCGGCGGCGGAGACTTCGGGGAAGGTGGCATCCCAGAAGACGCGGCCTTCCACCATCTCCATGACATAGAACCAGGTGCCGATGACGCTTTCGTCGGTGCAGAGGCCGAACACCCGGGCGACCGGGTAGCCGGTGGCCGAGAGGGCGGAGAGCACCCGCGCCTCCCGGTCCACCGCATGGGCGCCGGCGGCAAGCGGCCCCGGCGGCTTGCGCCGCAGCACATAGGACCGGCCGGGGGTGACGAGCTTGTAGGTCGGGTTCGACTGGCCGCCGCGGAACTGGAGCACGCTGAGCGGGCCCTCAAAGTCGGGCACGGTCTCCCGCATCCAGCGCTCCAGGGCCGCCTCGTCGAAGCGGAATTCCGGGCGCACCGGGGTCGCGCCCAGATTGGCGGCAGCGCCGGCTGCCTCTTCGGGTGCGGTCGTCATGCGGGCTGCCTCCGCTTCCAGTCCTGGCGGATCTTGCGGGCGAGGCTCCATTTGTGGACCTCGGTCGGGCCGTCATAGATGCGGAAGGCGCGGATCTCGCGGAACACCTGTTCCACGATGGAATCCCGGGTGACGCCCTGTCCGCCCATGACCTGCACGCAGCGATCGGCCACCCGCATCAGGGCTTCCGACACCGCCACCTTGGCCATGGAGCTTTCGGTGATGCCGGTGGCGCCGGTATCGAGCACGCCGGCGCACCAGTCGGTCATCAGCTCGGCCTGACGCAGGTCGATGAGGTTCTCGGCCAGCAGGAAGCCGACGCCCTCATGCTCGATCAGCAGCTTGCCGAAGGCCATGCGCCGGTTGGCATAGTCGGTGGCGATCTCGTTGGCGCGGATGCAGGCGCCGATCCAGCGCATGCAATGGGACAGGCGGGCCGGCGCCAGCCGCACCTGGGCCTAGCGGAAGCCCTCGCCGCTGTTGCCCAGCATCTGTTCCGCCGGCACGCGCAGATTGTCGATCGTCACCACCGCATGGCCGCCGGGCATGGAGGAGTCGATGGTGTCCATCACCCGCTCGATGCGGATCGCGGGATCCGGCAGGTCGACCAGGAACATGCAGGCGCCATCATCGGATTTCGCCATGACGATGCCGATGCCGGCCCCCGGCGCGCCGGTGATGTAGGTCTTGCGGCCGTTGATGACCCAGTGGTTGCCATCGGGGCGGCAGGTGGTGCGCATCATCGACGGGTCGGAGCCGGCGCCATTCTCTTCCGCCGGCTCGGTCATGAAGAAGGCCGAGCGGGTGCGGGCCGCCACCAGCGGCTCCAGGAAGCGGGCCTTCAGCTCCGGGCTCGCCACCTTGCCGAGGAGGTACATGTTGCCTTCGTCGGGGGCGGCGGTGTTGCAGGCGATCGGCCCCAGCGGCGAGAGACCGGAGCGGATCAGCACCGTCGCGGTCTCGCGCTGGGTGAGGTGGGAGCCGTCCGGCAGGATGTGGGGGGTGAGCACCCCGGCGGCGCGGGCAAGCGCCCGCAGCTCCATGACAAGGCTGTCGGCCGGGCCATGGGGCCCGAGCCGCGGATCCTTCTCGAAGGGCACGACGGTCTCGCGCACGAAGGTCTCCACCCGGGCGGCGATCTCGGCGGCGCGGGTGGGCTCGGGGGCGGTGAGGACGGCGGCGCTCATTTCGGCGCCATCCGGATCGCGCCGTC
>JBBSSF010000503.1:0-3181 GCA_038242345.1 Hyphomicrobiales bacterium | reverse complement strand
TGGCGCCATAGGCGTGGACGACCTCGGCCCCGGCCAGATCGTGGAAGCCGCGCATCATGGCAAGCGGCGGCTCCGAGGCGCCGGACAGCATCCTGAGCCGGCTAAGATCCGGCTTTTCCGGCAACGCTTCGATATGGCGCAGCATGGGCAGGAAGATCGCCGGCGCGCCATTGGTCACCGTCACGCCCTCGCGGATCAGGGTGTCGGTGAGGAAGGCGGTCTCGTCCATGGTGAAGCGGCCGGGCAGCACGATCTTGTTCATGGTCAGCACGGCGGCGTGCGGCATGCCCCAGCCATGGCCATGGAACAGGGGCGTGATGAACATCGTGCAGTCGTCGAGGGTCATGCCCAGCGACGTCGCCAGCGCATAGGCGTGCAGGTAGGTGGAGCGCTGGGAATAATAGACGCCCTTCGGCTTGCCCGTGGTGCCGGTGGTGTAGCAGGCGCTGGCCGCCGACCGCTCCTCCACCATCGGCCAGGCGAACACCGGATCGGCCGCAGCCAGCAGGTCCTCATAATGATAGAGGGGCGCGAGCGTCGTGCTGATCTCCGACAGCGGCCGCTCGCCCATCAGGATCCAGCCGGCCACCCCGGGCACATGAGGCGCCAGCGCCTCGGCCAGGGGCAGCAGGGTCTCGTCCACGGTGATGAAGCGGGCGCCGCCATGGCTGACCACATAGGCCAGATCCTCGATGCCGAGGCGCTGGTTCAGCTGCAGCATCACCGCGCCCATGCCCGGCAGCGCGAAATAGCACTCGAAATGGCGATGGCTGTTCCAGTCGAGCACGCCCACCCGGTCGCCGGGGCCGACGCCGAGGCTGGTCAGCGCATTCGCCAGCCGCATCATGCGCTCGTAGGTGGCGGCATAGCTGGAGCGCGCCCAGCCGCCATCACCGGTGCGGTGGACGACCTCCTGCTCGGGGGCGACCCGCACGGCATGGCGCATCAGGGTCATCACGTTGAGGGGGAAATCGTCCCCCATGGTCGATGGCGCCCCGTGCACGAGCGGCGGCGGCGTGGCCTCGGTCATGTCGTCTCCTCCCCAAGGGTCCTGTTCGGACGTCAGCCTGTTCCGGCTGATCGGTTGCGGGCCCGGTCATCGTGTCCGCGGCGGCCGGCCCGGCCGCCGCAACGGACGGGCCCCCGGGGGGAAAGCCTCCCCGGGGGCGCGTATGGCGGGCCGGTCATGCCAAAGATCCTCGAAGAGGACTCTTTGGTATTCCGATGCAGATTTTCCATGCCTTTGGGGCATATGGAAAATCTGCTGATCTTCAGGCGCTAAGGTGCGGTCAGCACCTGCGTGCCTGGGATCAGATGCCGGTGAGGCCGCCGGTGCACATCAGGGTCTGCCCGCTGATATAGTCGGACTCCGGAATGCACAGCAGGTAGACGGCACCCGCCGCCTCCTCCGGTGTGCCGCCGCGGCCGAGCGGAATGGTGCGCTCCATGGCGGCCAGCAGGTCCGGATTGACGCCGACCTTGATGTCCCGGCCGTCGATCTTCTCGGTGCCCCCGTCAGCGGCGTTGCCGGTCAGCCGGGTGCGGATGAGGCCGAAGGCGACGCAGTTGACGGTGACCGCCATGCGCCCCCACTCCTTGGCCAGCGTCATGGTGGCGCCGGTGATGCCGGCCTTGGCGGCGGAATAGTTGATCTGGCCGGCATTGCCGAACAGGCCCGCCACCGAGGAGATGTTGACCACCTTGCGCACCACCTGCCGCCCCGCCTCGGCATCCGCCTTGGCCTGGGCCCGGAACACCGGCTGCGCCGCCCGCAGGATGCGGAAGGGCGCCGTCAGGTGGCAGTCGATCATGGCGTACCACTGCTCGTCCGTCATCTTCTGGATGACGTTGTCCCAGGTGTAGCCGGCATTGTTCACGAGGATGTCGATGCCGCCGAAGCTCTCCAGGGCAGTGCCGACGAGGCGCTCGGCGAAATCCGGCGCGGTCACGCTGCCCGGGCAGATGACGGCCTCGCTGCCGAGGGCGCGCACCTCGGCAGCCACCTCTTCCGCCGGCGCGGCATCGAGATCGTTGATGACGAGGCGGGCACCGTCGGCGGCCAGCTTCAGGGCGATCGCCCGGCCGATGCCGCGGCCGGAGCCGGTGACGAGGGCGACCTTGCCCGCAAGTTTTCCGGTCATGGCAGTCTCTTTCTCGGCGAATGCAGTTTCAGGCGCGGCGGGCGCCGGGGTGCCTGAGGAATATGCGTCGGATCAAGGGTCTGGAGCATTGTCCGGTGCGCCGGAGCGACCGGACAATGCTCCGGCGGGATCAGGGATCAGGGCAGCGCGATGACGGCGTCGCCGACGATTTTCGTCTGGCCATACTGGTTGGCGGTCACCACCTCGACGCGAACCCGGCGTTCGCCGGCCTCCTCCAGCTTCCCGACGATGCGGCCGGTGCAGCGGATGGCGTTGCCGAGATGGGTGATGCCCTGGAAGCGGACATCGAACCGGCGCAGGGCCGAGACCGGCGCCCAGCCGGTCAGCATCCGCGCCGCCCAGGCCATGCCGAGCATCCCGTGGGCAAACACGTCCGGCATGCCGGCCCTGCGGGCGAAGTCGATGTCGATGTGGATCGGATTGTGGTCACCCGACGCGCCGGCAAAGAGGGCGAGCATCGTCCGGTTGACCGGCGGCAGATCGAGCGGCGGCAGGGCATCGCCCACCGCAAGGGTGTCGAAATCGGGCAGGGACATGCCGGAAGCCTCCTCAGTTGCGCACGACCAGCACCGAGCGCAGCTCGGCCACCAGTTCGCCCGCCTGATCGACGGCGCGGGACTGCTTGACGATGAATTCCAGCGCGCCACCGCGCTTGGCAT
Source organism: Hyphomicrobiales bacterium (assembly GCA_038242345.1). Lineage (GTDB taxonomy): Bacteria > Pseudomonadota > Alphaproteobacteria > Rhizobiales > Segnochrobactraceae > JBBSSF01. The sequence continues at coordinate 360 of JBBSSF010000503.1, read as the reverse complement.
AGATCTCCGTGATCTCGGAGCTCACCGTCACCGTGTCGCCGACGCAGACGGGGCGGTGCCAGGTGAAGCCCTGCTCGCCATGAAGCACCCGGCCGAGGGGAATGCCGGCCTCGGCGAGGAAGCCGAACAGGGTTCCGGAATCGAGCTCGGCGGCAAACAGGAAGGTGGGCGGGGCCACCAGATCCGGATAGCCCGCGGCGCGGGCGGCAGCCGCGTCGGTGTGCACCGGATCATCGGCACCGATGGCAGCGGCGAAGAATTTCACCCGGGTGCGCTCGATGGGCAGCACCGAGGGCGGCAGCCGGTGGCCGATCCATTTCGGGTCGATCATGCCGGCCTGCCCTTCTGGCCGGCAGCGCC
>JBBSSF010000502.1:0-3187 GCA_038242345.1 Hyphomicrobiales bacterium | reverse complement strand
TGGGAAATCTGCTGATCTTCAGGCGCACGGTGCGGTCAGCACTTCGTGCGTCTGGTATCAGTCCTTGGCGACCGACATGTCCGGCGCGTCCGGGTTCTTCATGCCGATGACATGATAGCCCGAATCGACGTGGTGCACTTCGCCCGTCACCGCCCGCGAGAGCGGCGAGAGCAGATAGAGGGCGGCATCGCCCACATCCTCGGTGGTGACGGTGCGCCGCAGCGGCGCGTTGTACTCGTTCCAGCGCAGGATATAGCGGAAATCGCCGATGCCGGAGGCTGCCAGCGTCTTGATCGGGCCGGCCGACAGCGCGTTCACGCGGATGTTATTGGGCCCGAGATCGGCGGCCAGATAGCGCACGCTGGCTTCCAGCGCGGCCTTGGCAATGCCCATGATGTTGTAGTGGGGCATCCACTTCTCGGCGCCATAATAGGTCAGCGTGAGCAGGGATCCGCCATCCGGCATCAGCTTCTCGGCCCGCTTGGCGATCGCCGTGAAGGAATAGCACGAGATGTTCAGGGCCTGCAGGAAGCCGTCCATCGGGGTGTCCACATAGCGGCCACGCAGCAATTCCTTGCCGGCATAGCCGATGGCGTGAACCACGAAGTCGATCTTGCCCCAGGCCTGTTCCAGATCGGCGAAGGCCGCATCAAGGGTGGCCTCGTCGGTCACATCGCAATGACCCACCACCCGGCCGCCGATCTCGGCGGCGAGCGGTTCCACGCGCTTGCGCAGCGCGTCCCCCTGGTAGGTGAAGGCCACCTCGGCGCCCGCCCCGTGCAGCGCCTTTGCGATGCCCCAGGCGATCGAATGCTGGTTCGCGAGGCCCAGGATCAGGCCGCGTTTGCCCGCCATCAGTCCGCGCGCGTCCGCCATGTCGTCGTCCCGTCCTCAACTCTTGCCGTCTCGTCCTCGCGAGCGGCTTCCTATCGCACAGGCAAAGCCACCCTTCAAGCAAGTCGGCGCCGCACACCTCGCGCGGCTCCCTGGCCATCATGTATCCTGTCTCGACTGATGCCCGAAATCCTCTAAACTTTCCGTTCACCGGAGACGGGTCACAGCTCTCCGCACCCCCCTCTCCAGCTGCGGACAGAGCGCGCATGGACACCCCCCTCCCGACGCCGGACCTGATCGCGCGCTTCTCGGCCATCGTCGGCCCCGGTCACGCCCTGACCGATCCGGCCGACCAGGCCCCGTACCTGACCGAATGGCGCGGTCGCTGGCATGGCCGCACCCCCGTGGTGCTGCGTCCGGGGTCCACCGCGGAAGTTGCCGCCATCTGCCGGCTCGCCACCGAGACCGGCACGCCGATCGTGCCCCAGAGCGGCAACACCGGCCTCGTCGGCGGCCAGACCCCGGACGAGAGCGGGCGGGAAGTCCTCGTGTCGCTTGCCCGCCTCAACCGCATCCGCGAGGTGGACGCCTCGGGCAACACGCTGACGGCGGAAGCCGGAGTGATTCTCGACACCGTGCGCACGGCGGCAGAATCGGTCGACCGGCTGTTCCCGCTCTCGCTCGCCTCCGAAGGCTCCTGCCGCATCGGCGGCAACATCTCGTCGAATGCCGGCGGCACGGCGGTGCTCGCCTATGGCAACACCCGCGATCTCGTGCTCGGGCTGGAGGTGGTGCTGCCGACGGGCGAGATCCTGCCCGGGCTCAGGAAGCTCAAGAAGGACAATGCCGGCTACGACCTGAAACACCTGTTCATCGGCACCGAAGGCACCCTCGGCATCATCACCGCCGCCGTGCTGAAGCTCTTCCCGCGGCCGCGGGCCCGCGCCATCGCCTTCGTGGCCGTGCCCTCGCCGGACCATGCCGTCGCCCTTCTCAATCGCGCCCGGGCGGCCGCTGGCTCCGATCTCGTGGCCTTCGAGATCCTGTGCCGGGGCGGGCTGGAATTCGCACTGACGCACCTGCCCGGCGCCCGGGATCCGCTGTCCACGGTGTCGCCCTGGTATGTGCTGACCGAGATCGTCGGCGCCGACGACGAGCGCGCCCGCTCGGCCATGGAAACCGTGCTCGGCGACGGGCTGGAGGCCGGCGAGGCCAGCGATGCCGTGCTCGCCGAAAGCCTGGAACAGGGCCGCGCCCTGTGGGGCCTGCGCCATGGCATGTCCGAGGTGCAGATCCACGAGGGCGGCTCGATCAAGCACGATGTCTCCCTGCCGGTCGGCTCCGTGCCGGCCTTCCTCGCCGAGGCGACGCCGGCCGTGGAGGCCCTGGTGCCCGGCTGCCGGCCGGTGCCCTTCGGCCATCTCGGCGACGGCAACATCCATTTCAACATCAGCCAGCCGGTGGGCGCCGACAAGGCCGCCTTCCTTGCCCGCTGGGACGAGGTGAACGAACTCGTACACGGCATCGTCGCCCGCATGAACGGCTCGTTTGCCGCCGAGCACGGCGTGGGGCGGCTGAAGCGGGCGATCCTGCCCACCGCCCGCGCACCGGAGGAAATGGCCCTCATGCGCCGCCTGAAGGCCACCCTGGACCCGGCCGGCATCCTGAGCCCCGGCCGGGTGCTCTGATACCAAAGATCCTCGAAGAGGACTCTTTGTATTCCGATGCAGATTTCTCATGTCCTTGGGGCATATGAGAAATCTGCTGCCTTTCCGGCCCTGAGGTGCGGTCAGCACTTCGTGCGGCCGGTATCAGAGGATGAAATCGCCCCGGACCAGCGCCGTCGCCGAGACGACCGAGATCACCGCATCGGCGCCGGGCTGATCGTCGAGGCTGACCCAGACGGCCCAGTTCGTCCCGGACCCGGTCACGCGCACCTGATCGCTGCCGGTGAACGGGGCACTGCCGATGAAGGTCAGCCGCCCGGCCGAGAGATCGGACAGGTCGATGCGGTCGCCCTCGGCATGGGAGAAATCGACGATCCGGTCGGCCTGCGCCCGGCTCGGGCTTTCGCCGGCATCGATGAAGACGAAGCGGTCCGCCCCGGCGCCACCCGAGAGGACGTCGCGCCCGGTGCCGCCATTCAGGAGATCGTTGCCGTCCTGACCGCTCAGCCGGTCATCGCCGCTGCCGCCGACCAGCCCGTCGCGGCCGGCATTGCCGTGCATGCGGTCGGCACCGGAGCCGCCCCAGAGCACGTCATTGCCGAGGCCACCGGCCATGGAATCAGTGCCCGAGCCGCCAAAGAGCGTGTCGTGCCCGGCGCCGCCGCGCAGGGTGTCGTTGCCGGCAT
>JBBSSF010000501.1:0-3202 GCA_038242345.1 Hyphomicrobiales bacterium | reverse complement strand
GATCGGCCAGGCTCAGGGAGAAGGCGGTCGTCAGCGGCCGGGCGGGCGGCAGGCCCAGCCGGGTGCGCACGGGAATGCCGCTGGCCTTCGCCTCCAGATCCCAGAGGGCGCAGTCGATGGCGTTGCGGGCGGCACCCGGCGGCAGCATCGTCTGCAGCGCCTGCCGGTCGAGGCCCGATTCGAGGGCCGGCAGCAGGGCGGTGATGCTGGCGAGCACGCTTTCCACGCTCTCGCCATAGCGGCCATAGGGCACGCACTCGCCGCGGCCGACTGCCGCGTCCGTGCGGATCTCGACGACGACCACCACGGCCTCGCGCTTGGAGCCGCGGGCGATCGTGAAGCCGCCTTCGATCGCAAAGCGCTCGATCCGAACGCCGATCATCGGCTTTGCCCGGCCGGCGGTTGCAGTCGATTCGTCTGGCCGGGAAGATGCCACTGACCGGGAAGATGCAAATGGATCACGCGACATGTTATTTCGCCCGGCCCCCGCGCCGGCCCCCTCGACCTCATGAATGAAGGACGGGTATAGAACGGTTAATCATTGCCGAACAGACCGGCATCGTCTTCCGCTCCTCCAGGGGATGGACGGTGTCCGGAAGTCGGGGCGGGGATTCCCGGAAAGAGCACGGTACCTGCATGGCGTCGACCAGCGCGCGGATCACACCCGCGCTCACAATCGATCGGGAGCGCGGGCAGATCGCGGCCAGTGGTGACTGGGTCGTGGCAACCGCCGCCGTTGCCGAGGACCTGGTTGCCCGGGCCGCGCTGCCGGGGGACGGTCGCGTGCGTCTGGATGTCAGCGGGATCGGCCTGCTCGACACTGCCGGCGTGTGGCTGATCGTCAAGCTGCGCGATGCCGTGACCGCCGCCGGCCACGCCATTGATGTCGTCGGCATGGACGGCCACCGGGCGGTGCTGCTGAAGCAGGTGGAATCCCACGAGGATGACGTCCTGCCCGAGCCGGTGAAGCCGGTGAAGGTCAATCCGGTCATCGCCTTCCTCGACCGTCTCGGCCGCCATGCCTGCGACCAGGCCCATGACAGCCGCTGGGTGCTGTCGCTGCTGGGGGCTGCGGTCGCCACCATCGGCCTGGGCCTCGTCCAGCCGCGCCGGTTGCGCATCACGGCGACGCTGTCCAATTTCGAGCGCGTGTGCATCGGCGCGGTGCCGATCATTGCGCTGATGTCCTTCCTGATCGGGGCGATCATCGCCCAGCAGGGCGCCTTCTATCTGCGCCAGTTCGGCGCCCAGCTGTTCGTCGTCGATCTGGTCGGCGTGCTGGCCCTGCGCGAACTGGGCGTGCTGCTGACCGCCATCATGGTCGCCGGCCGCTCGGGCAGCGCGTTCACCGCCGAAATCGGCTCCATGCGGATGCGCGAGGAAGTCGACGCGATCCAGGTCATGGGCCTCAACCCGGTGGAAGTGCTGGTCATTCCCCGGCTGCTGGCGCTGATCGTGGCGCTGCCGATCCTCACCTTCATCGCCAATCTGGCAGCCCTTGCCGGGGCCGGCGTGGTGAGCTGGCTCTATATCGGCATCTCCATGTCCACCTTCCTCGACCGGCTGAATTCGGCCGTCGACGTGCAGACCCTGATGATCGGCATCTCCAAGGCGCCGTTCATGGCGCTGATCGTCGGCCTGGTGTCGTGCGTGGAAGGCATGAAGGTGAAGGGCAGCGCCGAATCCCTCGGCCGCCAGACCACCGTGTCGGTGGTGCGCTCCATCTTCCTCGTCATCGTGGTGGACGGCATCTTTGCCATGTTCTTCGCAACGGTGGGGATCTGAGCATGGCCGACCTCCTCACCCCTGACGGTCACGACATCATCCTGCGGGCCCGCGGCATCACGGTGGCCTTCGGCCCCAAGGTGATCCTGAAGGATCTGGATCTGGATGTGCGGCGCGGCGAGATCCTCGGCTTCGTCGGCGGTTCGGGCACCGGCAAGTCGGTGCTGATGCGCACCATCCTGCGCCTGAACCACAAGCAGACCGGCACCATCGAGGTGTTCGGCGAGAATCTCGACACCCTGGAGCCCGAGGCCCGGGCCGCGGTGGAGCGACGCTGGGGCGTGCTGTTCCAGATGGGCGCACTGTTCTCCTCGCTGACGGTGAAGCAGAACATCCAGGTGCCCATGCGCGAGCACCTGAAGATCAGCCAGAAGCTGATGGACGAGCTGGCCCTTCTCAAGATCGAGATGGTCGGCCTGCCGCGGGATGCGGCCGACAAGTATCCGTCCGAACTCTCCGGCGGCATGGTGAAGCGCGTGGGTCTTGCCCGCGCCCTCGCCCTCGACCCGGAACTGGTGTTCCTCGACGAGCCGACCTCGGGTCTCGACCCGATCGGCGCGGCCGATTTCGACGACCTCGTCAAGGAACTGCGCGACACGCTGGGGCTCACCGTCTACCAGGTGACTCACGATCTCGACAGCCTGTTCACCGCCTGCGACCGCATCGCCGTTCTCGGCGAGAAGCGCGTTCTGGTGGTGGGCACGCTGGATGACATGCTGAAATTCGACCACCCCTGGGTGCGCTCCTATTTCCGGGGCGAAAGGGCGCGCAACCGCGTGCGGTGAGGGACCGTCATGGAGACACGAGCCAATTATGTGATGATCGGAGCCTTCGTGCTGGCGGTAATCGCCGGCGTGTTCGGCTTCATCTTCTGGCTGTACAAGTCGTCCGATGGCGGTCCGCGGGCCGACATCCTGGTCGAGTTCCCGGGGTCGGTCACCGGTCTGTCGGTCGGCGGGCAGGTGCTGTTCAACGGTATCCGCATCGGCTCGGTGCAGTCGCTGTCCTTCGCCTCGGACGGCTCGCCCCGGGTGGTGGCGCGGCTGCAGGTGGACGAGACCGCGCCGCTGAAGCAGGACGTGCGCGCCCAGCTGTCGGTGCAGGGCCTGACGGGCGTTGCCTATGTGGCGCTGTCCGGCGGCTCGGCGGATGCCAAGCCGCTGTTCCCGGCCGCCCACACCCCCTACATCAAGGCCGACCGCTCGGCCTTCGAGGATCTGGTGGAAGGCGCCCGCTCGGTGCTGTCGCGGGCCGATGCCGCCTTCGAGAGCCTTGAGACCGTGATGAAGCAGAGCGGTCCGCAGGTGCAGCAGACCATCGCCAATGTCGAGAAATTCTCCTCCGCCCTGGCCTCCCAGTCCGATGGCGTGCAGGCCTTCCTCACCAATGTCGGTTCGGCGGCCGGTGCCGTCGGCCG
>JBBSSF010000500.1:0-3204 GCA_038242345.1 Hyphomicrobiales bacterium | reverse complement strand
GGGTCACCGTCGCCGGCACCCCGATGAGGCTCAGCGGCCCCTCTGATGTCAGCGACAGGCCATAGGTCCCGGCGGCGCCATCGACATTGTCGAGGTCGATGCGCAGCCGGGCGGTGTCGCCGGGGGCGAGGAAGCGCGGCATCGACGTGGTGATGACCACGGGATCGCGCACGATGGTCTCGGCCTCGGCGTTGCCGATCTTCTCCTTGCTCCAGGCAACCGCCATCAGCCGCACCGTGCCGTTGAAGGCCGGGATCTCGAAGCGGGCGACGACCTTCCCGTCAGGGCCGACGGGCAGGATGCCGGAGAACCGGGCGACGAGCTCTTCCGTCGGGACCGCGCCGGTGACAAGGCCGGCACCCATGTCGCCACCGACCCGCGCCTTGCCGCGGCTCGCCGTCAGGCTGTCGATCAGCGCGCCATAGAGGTCCCGCATCTCCGCCCCGAGCCGGCGCTGGCCGAGGAAATAGCCGGTGGCATCGGGTGCCCGGTAGCCGGTCAGGTTGAGGATGCCGGCGTCGACCGCCGCAACCGTCACGAAGGCCTCCTCGCCGGGGGCGAGGCCGGCGACGGTGATCGGGACGTCCAGCATGGTTCCCGGGCGGAGGGTGGCCGGCGCGCCGAGGGTGAGGGAGAGGGTCGAAAGGGACCTGTCGAGCCCCGCCCAGGCGAGGCCCACGGCGCGGTTGGGCATCCGCCCGGCAGCGACATCGGTCGGCCGGTAGAGCGTTGCCGCCACATAGGCGCCAGGGGTCCAGTTGTCGGTGACCGGCAGTTTCACGACGGTGCCCTCGGCGGGCACGTCGACGGCGCTCATGCTGATGACGCCGTCGCCGATCACGGTGACGAGGGCCTTGCCGGCAAAGCGCGGCGAGAGACGCAGCTCGGCGGTGTCGCCGGGACGGTAGCCTTCGCGGTCAAGGGCGACGTCGAGGACGTCCGGGGTCTCGGCGGTGGCCGAAAGGGCGTACCAGCCGGCGGTGAAGCCGAGGCTTGTGGCCGTATCCGGCTTGCCGTCGACGCTGATGTCGAGCCGGTAGGCGCCGAAGGTCACCGGGGCGTCGATGCGGGCCGTGCCATCGGCGGCGATGGCGAGGCTGCCCGAGGCGACACGGCTGGAGGAGGTCACCGGCTGGAAGGACCAGTCGCCATCCCGGCCATACCACTGGAAGCGCCGCTCGATCCGCACCAGCTCCCAGTGCACGCCCGGCAGCGCGAGGCGCCGGCCATCGGCGGCAACGGCCACCAGCTCGAAGCCGGCCGGCGCGCCCTCCGCGGCGCGGCCATCGGCAAAGAGCGGCTTCACGCCGACGAAGGGGCCGCCGGCCGCGACCGGCAGGGTCAGGCTGCGCTCGACCGCCCGTCCGCCGGGTTCTCGCACCCGGATGAGGGCTTCGGCCTCCAGCGGCCGGGTGGTGGGATCGAGCCGGGGCAAGGCGAGGGACAGGCGCGCGGTGCCATCGGCGCCGGTGTGCGGCAGATCGAGAAGCGGCCGGCGAACCGGCGTTGCCGGATCATCCTCCAGGCCGAACTGGAAACCCGGAAAAGCGGCGCGGGTGCGCACCGGGCGGAGGACGAGATCGCCTTCCAGCGCCAGATCCCGGCCCGGCGCGCCATAGAGATAATCCGCCTGCACGCGCACGGCGGCCGGATGAGCCGCCGCGAGGGCGGTGGCATCGGTGGACAGGGCGAGATCCAGCCGCTCGGGCTGGAAATCCTGCACGAGGAAGGTGGTGCTGCCGATCGGGGCCGCCTTCGGATCCGCATAGGCGTCGACCCGCCAGGTGCCGGACAGCGCGGTGGAGACGAGATCCACATCGAAGACGCGGCCACCAAGGCCGGCATCCTTCGTGGCCGCCTTCAAATAATCGAGACCATCGGGCCGCAGCACCCGCAGGGTGAGCGGCACCTCCGGCGCCGCCTCGGACCGGGCCGTCCGGAGCAGGGCGGTGATGTGGACGGTCTCGCCGGCGCGGTAGATGCCGCGCTCGGTGAAGACGAAGGCATCCAGCGGCCCGGGCGCCGGCCGTCCGGCGACGCCCCGGTCCGACAGGTCGAAGGCCGGAGCCGTCAGGTCGAGGAAGCCGAAATCGCCCGCCGCTTCTGCCGTCAGCACCGTCGGGGTCAGGCCGCCGCTGCCGGCGAGCAGTCCGGGCGCGAAGACCGCATGTCCCGCAGGATCGGTGACGGCCTCTCCCAGAACCTCGTTGCCGCGCGACAGCAGCTTCAGCGCGACGCCCGCCTTCGGGGTGGCGTCTCCCAGACCGCGCACGAAGGCGTGCAGGCCGTCATGGGCGGCGAGGGTGGCGATCCCCAGATCCGAGACCACGAACCACTGGGTGGCGCGCCGGCTCGAATCCTCGGCCTGCTCGACCGGGCGGGCGGAGAGGATGTAGACGCCGGGCTTCAGCGCCCCCAGCGCCTCGTCCACCGGGAAGGCCGTGGTCACCTCGGTGTTCAGCACCCGCTCGGTCTCCATCCGCCCCGACCAGACGACGGAGCCGGATTCCTCGGCCACCCGGTCGATGTCCCAGCCATCGAGATTGGCGCGGAAGGAGCTGTCGAACACCGGACGCGGCAGGCCGCGGGCGCCGATGTGCAGGATCTCCACCAGGACGCCGCTGCTGTTGACGGTGATGAGGGGAATGCCGCGGGCGCCGACCTTCGGCAGCACATAGGCCGATCCCGACAGCCGCACGTCGGGCGCGCGGTCGCGGACATAGATCTGCCAGGAGGCCGGCGCCTTCAGTGCCTCGCCGACGACCGAGGGCAGCCCGGCCCGAAGCGCGATGTCATAGCGCTCGCCATGGGACAGGCCATCGACGCACAGCTCCTGATCCGACACTGTAACGGTGGGCGCTGACTGCCCGGCGACACTCACATATTTCTGCGCCTCGGCCCCCTTTACCGCGAGGGTCTCGGAGAACTGGATGCACACCCGCGGCCGGGCGGTGTCGGCATCCACGGTATAGTCGAGAATGCGGAAGCCGTGCTCGTCGACGAGGGCCGAAAGCCGCTGCTTTGCAGCGGCATCGGGGAAGAGGACGAGCCTTTCCTTGAGCGCCTCGATGGCCGGGCGCCAGAGGCTGCCTTCGGCAAGCGCCGCCGAGAGCGCCCGCAGCGCCGCCGCCTGTTCGGCCGGTGTCGTCGCCAGCGTCAGCGCGGCGAAGGCGAGCGAGCGGGCATTTTCCCGGTTGCGCCACT
>JBBSSF010000499.1:0-3210 GCA_038242345.1 Hyphomicrobiales bacterium | reverse complement strand
CCGGTCCTGAAGGGCTTCAACTTCCAGGGCGGCATCGCGATCCTGCCGGAGCTGGTGGCGCTGCTGCTCGGCCTGTCCATCTACACCTCGTCCTTCATCGCCGAGATCGTGCGCGCCGGCATCCTTGCCGTGCCGAAGGGCCAGACGGAAGCCGCCAACGCGCTCGGCCTGCGCCATGACCGGACCCTCAGGCTGGTCATCATCCCCCAGGCCATGCGGGTGATTATCCCGCCGCTCACCAGCCAGTATCTGAACCTGACCAAGAACTCGTCCCTGGCGGTCGCCATCGGCTATCCCGACCTCGTGTCGGTGTTCGCCGGCACGGTGCTCAACCAGACCAACCAGGCGGTCGAGGTCATCGTCATCACCATGCTCGTCTATCTGACGATCAGCCTGCTGACGGCACTGTTCATGAACTGGTTCAACGACCGCGTCGCACTCGTGGAACGGTGAGGGGATAAGCGATGACCTATGCCTATGTCCGCTCCGAAGAGGCCCCGAAGCTGCCGCCGCCGCGCTCGACGGCCGGCCCGCTGGCCTGGATCCGCGCCAACCTGTTCGCCGACTGGAAGAACGCGCTTCTCACCCTCGTCGTCGGCTACCTGCTCTATCTGCTCATTCCGCCAGTGGTCCGGTTCGCCTTCATCGATGCCGTCTGGTCGGGTGACAACCGCGAGGCCTGCCTCGGGGCCGATGGCGCCTGCTGGGCGTTCGTGAAGGCGAAATTCAGCCAGTTCATCTACGGCCGCTATCCCGATGCCGAGCGCTGGCGGGTGGATCTCGTCTATCTCGTGCTGGCCATCGGGCTGGTGCCGCTCGCCGTTCCGGGCGTGCCCTACAAGCGCGAGAATGCGGCCTTCATGCTGCTGGTGTTCCCGGTGCTGTCGGTCATCCTGCTCACCGGCGGCGGCTTCGATTTCGGCCTCGGCCTGTGGGTGACCCTGGCGGTGCTGCTGCTTCTGGCCGAGGCGGTGGTGTTCCTGCCGGTGGTACTGGGCGCCGCCCGCTTCTCCGACCGCTCCCGGGGCGGCATCGTGGTGGCCGGCATCTTCCTGCTGATCGCCATCATCATCACCGTGCTGCAGGTCGACTTCGGCCTGGAACAGGTGGAGACGAGCCTGTGGGGCGGCCTGCTGGTCACCCTGGTGGTGGCCATCACCGGCATCGTCGCCTCGCTTCCCCTCGGCATCCTCCTGGCCCTCGGGCGGCGCTCCAAGCTGCCCGTCGTCAAGATGGTCAGCGTCGCCTTCATCGAGCTGTGGCGTGGCGTGCCGCTCATCACGGTGCTGTTCATGGCCTCGGTGATGCTGCCGCTGTTCATGCCGGCCGGCACCACGGTGGACAAGCTGCTGCGCGCCCTCATCGGCGTGGCGCTGTTCTCTTCGGCCTATATGGCCGAAAATGTCCGCGCCGGCCTGCAGGCCATTCCCCGCGGCCAGCATGAAGGGGCGAGCGCCCTCGGCCTCGGCTACTGGCAGACCATGGGGCTCATCATCCTGCCCCAGGCCCTGAAGCTGGTCATTCCGGGTATCGTGAACACCTTCATCAGCCTGTTCAAGGATACCTCGCTTGTCCTCATCATCGGCCTGTTCGACCTGCTCGGCATCATCCAGCTGAATCTTAACGACAACAACTGGGCGACGCCGGTCACCGGCAACACGGGCTATCTGTTCGCGGCATTTTCCTTCTGGATCTTCTGCTTCAGCATGTCGCGCTATTCGCAGTTCGTCGAGCGGCGGCTCGATCGTGGCCGGCGTCACTGACGCCGGCTCTGGCCAGCCTCATTTCCAAGGGATTTCCAGACCATGACCGATATTTCCGCCGCCCCTGCCGCTGCCAAGATGGCGATCAGCCAGGAGGTTGCCGTCGAACTCACCGGCGTCAACAAGTGGTATGGCGACTTCCATGTGCTGCGTGACGTCAACCTGACGGTCCAGCGGGGCGAACGCATCGTCATCTGCGGTCCGTCCGGCTCCGGCAAGTCGACCATGATCCGCTGCATCAACCGGCTGGAAGAGCACCAGAAGGGCAAGATCGTCGTCGACGGCATCGAGCTGACCAATGACCTCAAGCGGATCGACGAGATCCGCCGCGAGGTCGGCATGATGTTCCAGCACTTCAACCTGTTCCCGCACCTGACCATCCTGGAGAACTGCACGCTGGCGCCGATCTGGGTGCGCAAGATGCCGAAGAAGGAAGCCGAGGAAGTTGCGATGCACTTCCTCACCCGGGTGCGCATTCCCGATCAGGCGAAGAAATATCCCGGCCAGCTGTCCGGCGGCCAGCAGCAGCGCGTGGCCATCGCCCGGGCGCTGTGCATGAAGCCGAAGATCATGCTGTTCGACGAGCCGACCTCGGCGCTCGATCCCGAAATGGTGAAGGAAGTGCTCGACACCATGGTGGGGCTGGCCGAGGACGGCATGACCATGCTGTGCGTGACCCACGAGATGGGCTTTGCCCGGCAGGTGGCCAACCGCGTCATCTTCATGGATGCCGGCCAGATCATCGAGCAGAACGAGCCGAACGCCTTCTTCGGCAACCCGCAGCACGAGCGCACCAAGCTGTTCCTGTCGCAGATCCTGCACTGACGGCCAGCGGGGCCGGCGGTCTGCCGCTTCGGCTCTCCCTTCTCTCCGGCGGGCAGGTGCTGTCCGCCGGTGGGGCTGTGGTGCGGAGACGGGCGGACCCCGCGACAAATGCAGCGCGGGCCGGCCTCACGGTGCCCAGCGCCGGAAGGCGTGATCCTGACGCCACACTCTCGCCCCTTTTTTCCGATGACCGTTCGTTCTGTTCTCTGGTGTGTCCGCACGGATGCACCATCGGCGACTGACAGTCGGGGGTGGCCTCCGCGTCAACCATCTGGTAACCAGTCGGCGGTTTTAAGTGGACATCCGATACGTCCCCGGTCCTCCCGGGTGGACGTGTGGTCGAGCGCACCGGGCGGCATCCGTCCGGGAGGAGCGGGTCGTCCGGAGTGCCGGACGGGCCGGAGACGGACAACAGCGGAGACACACGAGAATGCGGGCACGATTCCTGGCCGTGGGCCTTCTCATGATCCTCACGGCCGGCTCCGCGGCCGCGCAGCAGGCCCAGGGTCCCAAGCCGACCCTCATCAAGCAGTCGAATGACTGGGAGGCCTACACCGTCGACGTGAGCAAGGGCACGAAGATCTGCTACGCGCTCTCGCGTCCGAAGACGATGCAGCCCGGT
>JBBSSF010000498.1:0-3214 GCA_038242345.1 Hyphomicrobiales bacterium | reverse complement strand
TTCCTGAAGAGATGCGGATTGCCCATATGCCCCAAGGACATGAGAAATCCGCATCGGAATGCCAAAGAGTCCTCTTCGAGGATCTCCGGTATCATACCAGGCGCACGAAGTGCTGACCGCACCGCGCGCCTGAAGAACAGCAGGTTTTCCATATGCCCCAAAGGCATGGAAAACCTGCATCGGAATACCAAAGAGTCCTTTTCAAGGATCTTTGGTATCAGTCCCGCCGGAACACGAAGCCGCCGATCCAGCCGGTGCCGAGCGCCATCGCCACCACGGCCAGACCATAGAGGATCGGGTTCAGGCGCGAGAGATCCGCCACCCGCGCCTCGAAGCCGGACTTGGCGACCACGAGCGGCATGTGGTTGACCGACACCCGCCGGCCGCCGGAAAACAGCGACACCGTCACCTGATAGGTTCCCCCCGTCACATGGGCCGGCAGCCGGACCGTGGTGCGGAAGAAATCGGGCGCCAGCATCTCCACGCCGCCGGGGGTTTCCGTCCACATGCCGATGCGGCTGCGCTCGGCCACCAGGGCGTCGCGCCAGTAGACGAGATCCTCGGGCGAAAGGGCCCGCTCCGGCGCGATGCCGGCGCCGGCCGGGCCGATGCCCGCCGCCTCCAGGCTGGCCGGATCGGCGATCCGGTCAAGCGGCGCCGAACTCGCCATCGCATAGAAGGACGGCACGCCGGAGAAGCGCTCGCTGGCCCGGTTCAGCCAGACGACGGCCACATGCTCCTTGCGCCGGACGGCCACCCGTTCGGCGGGCCCGGTCACCGTGACCACGATCCCGGGCGCCGCGGCCGGCGCCGCGCCGGTGGCGAGCCCTTCGGCGACGCCGAACACCACCACGTCCGAACCCGAGAAGTTCGACGAGATGTCGATCCGGCTGGCCGAGAGGCCGGTCACCAGACTGCCGTCCTCGGCGGCCAGCGCCGGAGCCGAGGCGAGCGGCAGGACGAGGGCGAGCGCACCGGCCAGCCGGCGCATCCGGCGGAGAGAGAACATCCGCATCATGGCCGCATCGCCTCCAGGACCGCGAGGGAGAAGGGATCAGCCGGCGGGAAGGTGAGCGCCACCGCGAAGCGCGCGCCGACGGCCAGCACCAGCACGGCCAGCAGGAAGCGCAGATGGTCGCCCCGCAGCCGCAGGCCGACCGAGGCGCCGAACTGCGCCCCGATCACGCCGCCGATCATCAGCAGGAAGGCCAGCACGCCGTCCACCGATCCGGTGGTGATCGCCAGCGACACGGTGCCGACGGACATGGTGGTCAGGATCTGCACCAGCGAGGTGCCGATGACGATCGAGGTGGGGACGCCGAGGAGATAGATCATCGCCGGTACCAGCAGGAAGCCGCCGCCGATGCCGAGCAGCGTGCCGATGAACCCGACGCCGAAGCCGATCATCACAATCGGGATCACGCTGACATAGAGCCGCGCCTTGCGGAACCGCATGCGGAAGGGCAGCCGCTGGGCGAGGCTGCGCTGCTCGCCCCGCCGGCGCGGCGGCGGCGGAGCCGCGCCGCCGGCCCGTGCGGAGCGCCGCATCGCCCGCACGGACTCGATCAGCATGGTGATGCCGATGAAGCCGAGCAGGCCCATATAGGCGAACGACACCACGATATCGATCTGGCCGGCCCGGTCGAGGATGCCGAACACCCAGGCGCCGGTGACCGTGCCCGCCGCGCCGGTGACGAACAGCACCGCCGACAGCTTGAAATCGATCGCCTTCCTGCGCCAGTAGGACAGCGCGCCGGAGGTGGAGGAAGCCACCACCTGCGGGGTAACGGTCGCCACCGCCACCGCATGGGGAATGCCGGAAAAGATCAGCAGCGGCGTCAGCAGGAAGCCGCCACCCACCCCGAACAGTCCCGACACGAACCCGACCACGCCGCCGACGGCGATCATCATCAGGACATTCACCGGCATCCCGGCGATCGGAAGATAGATGTCCACGCCCGTCTCCGTTCGGATGCGGCCGGATCCCGGCCCGCCGGATCTCCCGCGGCAGAAGGATCGCCCGTTCCCGTCCGTTTTTCCACGCCCGCCCCCGCACCGTCCACCCGCATCAAGGCGGGCCGGTCGATTCTGCCGCGCCAGCGGGCCGGGACGGCAGAGCACGTCCATATATTCCAATCTTCGCAGGAATGAAATATCGAACCGCGCCGCGGCTCTCCGGCAGCGGACTTATACCAAAGATCCTCGAAGAGGACTCTTTGGTATTCCGATGCAGATTTCTCATGTCCTTGGGGCATATGAGAAATCTGCTGCCCTTCAGGCGCTAAGGTGCGGTCAGCACTTCGTGCGCCTGGTATTATGGGCCCGTCCGCGGAACCGGACCGGCTTTCAAGAGGTGGTTGAGGACGGCGTGGGCGAAGATCGCGGCGCATCTGTGGCGGGAATGCGGGAACAACCGGGCGACGACGCCGTTCTCGGGTGCCGGCCACGCGAACCGGCCCCGGCAACCCCGATCGTCACACGAGGATATCCGACCATCATGACCCCACGCGCCATCGAGACCCTGCTCGACAACCGTGTGTGCAGCTTCGCCGCACGGGTGCTGCTCACCTTCCCGTTCTGGGGAAGCGGTCTCGCCAAGCTGATCGACTTCAATGGCGGCGTGGCCGAGATGGCCTTCTTCCATCTGGAGCCGGCCGTCGTCTTCAACATCGCCGTGCTCACCACCCAGCTGGTCGGCTCGCTGCTCATCATCCTGAATGTGGCGACGTGGCTCGGGGCCGGCGCCCTCGGGGTGTTCACGGCACTGACGATCCCGCTCGTGCACCATTTCTGGAGCCTCGAAGGCGATCAGGCCATCCACGCCTTCCACACCGCCACCGAACATGTGGGCATGATCGGCGGCCTGATCCTGGTCTCGATCCTGTCGGTCCGGCGCTGAGCGACGCGCCCGGGGGCCTCTCTCCCCGGGCCGTCAGATCATCTCCAGCGGCATCGCCCTGCGCGGCGGCGGGAAGGCGCGGTCGAGGGCGGCGAAATCTTCCGGCGCCAGCTTCAGCTCCAGCGCCGCCCGGCTTGCCCGCACATGCTCCGGCGACACCGCCTTGGGGATCGCCATGACGCCGCCGCCGGAAATCACCCAGGCCAGCGCCACCACGGCCGGGGTGGTGCCGCGATGCTCGGCCACCGCCTTCACCACGGGATGACGGGCGAGCTTGCCCTGCTCGATGGGGGAATAGGCCATCACCGGCAGCCG
>JBBSSF010000497.1:0-3215 GCA_038242345.1 Hyphomicrobiales bacterium | reverse complement strand
GCCCCCCCCCCCCCCCCCGCCGCCGCGCGCGGCGCGCCCGCGCCTCCGCCGCCCGGAGCGGCGGCAGGCAGCCGTCCGCGTCGTCGTCGCCGGTGAGGAGCGCCAGACCCGATTCGACGAGTCGCCCGGCGAGGTCCGCCCCGTCATGGGCACGCCGGATCCGCACCACCCGCCGGCCATGCCGGTCGGTCGCATCCGGGCCGGACGCCAGAAGCTCCCCCGTCCCGGCAAAATCCCGGATCTCCGCTCCGGCCGCAGCCGCATCGGCGTCGGGCACCAGAAGCCCGGCCAGCCGCAGCGACGGCCCGCCTTCGGGCACCAGCTCCACGCTGCCCGCCACCCGCACCGCGCTCTCGGTCCGCGGCAGCCTGACGGAACCGGCGGTCGCAGAGGCTGCGCCGCAGGCCGGTCCGGTCGTCTCGGCGGCCCGAACGGCCATTGCCGCCGGCGCCATCATCAGCGCCAGCCCGGCCAGGGGCAGCACCCGGACAGGGGGCCTCCGCCGGCGGGCCGGCCACCGGCAAACGGGCCCTCGCATCGGTCCGTCCGTGTCCGCCGCTGCCGTCCATCTGGGCATCAAAGGGGTCCATGGCATCATCGCGCCCTCAGGCTGGTCCGTCATTCTGGCGGGCCTGGCCGGCAGGGGCGGGAGATCAGGGGCCTATTCTGGAACAAAAAGGGATCAGTGTCCAGTGCAACTGCGAAGACATGAACGCAGATGCGGCATGCATCCGACGCACGGGGAGCAGGAGAAATTCCGCCCGGCGGGCGGGGCTCACTCCGGAGGAGCGGCGAGCACCCGGGCGCAGGCGGCCGGCAGGTCGGCCAGGATCACCGGCGTCGGTGGCTTTTCGGGCGTCGGCGCCGGCTTCCACGGTTCCTCGGTGAACCACCAGGCGAGCTCCTTGCCGCAGCCGTCGCCGGCGACGGGCTTGTCCTGGCCCCGGCAGGCGGTCTCGCCGGGCGGGCAGGCGAGGCGCACGTGGAAATGGTAGGTGTGGCCCCACCAGGGCCGCACCTTGGAGAGCCAGGCCCGGTCGGGGCCGGCCCAGTCGCAGAGCGTCTTCTTGATGCCGGGGTGGACGAAGATGCGGGTGACCGCCGGGTCCTTCGCCGCCTGCCGGATGAGGCGGGCGCGGCTTTCCGACCAGAGCGACGGGTCGACAGAGAGGCTGTCGCCCGTCAGCATCGACACGGCCGAGAGGTCGCGCCGCTCCTCCCGGGTCAGGCGATGATCGGGCATCGGGGTCAGCCAGATGTCGGCGTCGAGACCGATCTGGTGGCTGGCATGGCCCGATGCCATCGGTCCGCCGCGGGGCTGGGACATGTCGCCGACGAGCAGCCCGTTCCAGCCGAGCCCGGGGGCCGCGGCGGCCAGACGTTCGAGGAAGGCGACGAGGCTCGGATGCCCCCAGTTGCGGTTGCGCTCCAGCCGCATCACCTGCCAGGCCGGTCCGTCGACGGGCAGGGCCTCGGCGCCGGAGAGGCAGCCCCGCCCATAGGCGCCGATCGGCCGGGGCTTCATGGCGGCCGGCCGGGTGACGGCGCCGAAGAGACTGGAGGCGGGCACGGGGTCATCGGCGGCCCGGGCCGGCAGGGCCAGACAGGCCACGGCCAGACAGGCAAGAAGCAGCAGCGGCCAGACCGTCTTCATCGAACTGTCCCGGTTGATGCCGGGCGGCCGCCCGGATCTCCTCGATGTCTTGAGCAGAGGAAAGACAGGGAGGGGTCCGGGAGGCCTGCGCCTCCCGGTCAGGGGGTCGGGGGCAGATGCTCCCGAAGGAGGCTCACGCCGTCGCGCTGTCGAACAGGCGGATGGTGCGGGCCCAGGCGATCTGGGCGCTCTCGGCATCATAGGAGCCGCGCTGGTCGCAGTTGAAGCCGTGGTCGGCATCATAGAAATAGTAGCCGACATCGGTCCGGGCGGCCTTGATGATGGCGACCTGCTCGGGGGGAATGAGGCTGTCCTTGAGGCCGAAGTGCAGGTCCGTCGGGCAGAGCGGCACTTCATGGGCATAATTGGCGATGCCGCCGCCATAATAGCAGGAGGCCGCCGCCAGACCCGGAACATGGGTGGCGGTGCGGAAGGCGAGCATGCCGCCCATGCAGTAGCCGGTGACGCAGACCTTGAGCTCGGCGGCCTTCAGCAGGTCGACGGCGGCGGCGATGTCGAGCAGCGCCTTCTCCCGGTCGACGGCCTGAAGTGCGCCCATGGCCTTCGGCATGTCGGCGGCGGTGTAGCCGGTCTCGAAGCCCGGCTCCAGCCGGTCGAACAGGGCCGGCGCGATGGCGACATAGCCGAGGGCGGCGAAGCGGTCGACCACGGAGCGGATGTGGCTGTTCACGCCGAAGATCTCCTGCACCACCACGACGCCGCCACGGGCCGGGATGGTGGGGTCGGCGCGGTAGGCGGAGAGGGTAAAGCCGTCGGCGGAGGTCAGCGTCAGCGTCGTGCCCATGGTCGGGTCCCTGAAATCCTGTCGGGGACGGCCGGGCCGCCCCCTGTTCCGCAAAAGGCGAAGGCGCGGATGGCCTTCGAAGCTCGCCGCGGACTTTAGCCCTCCGCCCCGGCATTCGTCCACGGGAATGCGGCGATGGCCGGCGCCGGATTGAGGAGGGCGGCAAGCGCCGCCGGCTCCGTCACCGGCGCCTGACAGCTGTGGCCGCGGCACAGCCAGGCGGTGGCGCGGCCGTCGCGGGCGCCCTTGCCGGCGGCCGGATGCTCCGGCGACAGCTGCTCCGCCGCCTCGGGCGAGAGCACCGCGATCTGGAGGCCCGGCCGGGCGGCGGCATGGGCGGCGGCCTTCAGCGGGCCGGCCGCCGCGCCGTCGGGGACGACGATCACCAGGGTCTCGCTGGCCAGCCGGGTGTCGAGGGCGTTGAGCAGGCTGACGGCTGCGAACAGGTTGCGGGCCATGCCGGGGCCGGTGGCGGTCAGCAGCGCATCGGCCCGGGCGGCAAAGCGCCGGGCGCCGGTGACGAGGGCCAGCCGGGCGTCCAGTTCGGCGGCAAGCCCCGCGCCGCCCGGCGTCGCCTCGTCGGCATGGGCGCGCGGACGCACGGGCAGGTCGCCGGTGCTGCCATCGGTCAGGAACAGCCCGCCATCGGGGGCGGCGAAGTCGCGGTCGAGAGCATCGGCGAAGCGGATGGCATCGGCCAGATAGTCCGCCCGGCCGGTGACGGAATGGAGCGCGAGGGCGGCGAGCCCGAGGCTC
>JBBSSF010000496.1:0-3220 GCA_038242345.1 Hyphomicrobiales bacterium | reverse complement strand
GTGAATGTCTCCCTCGACAGCCTCGACCCGGCCCGCTTCCGCGCCATCACCCGCTGGGGCGATCTCGACCGGGTGCTGGCCGGGATCCGCGCCGCGACGGCGGCCGGCCTGCACGTGAAGATCAACGCCGTCGCCCTCAAGGGGGTGAACGAGGACGAGATTGCCCGCCTCGTGCGCTGGGCCCATGGCGAGGGCCATGATCTGGTGCTCATCGAGACCATGCCCCTTGGCGAGATCGACGGCGACCGGCTCGACCAGTATCTGCCGCTTGACCGGGTGCGGCGGGATCTGGAGGCGGACTTCACCTTCACCGATCTGCCGGACCGCACCGGCGGCCCGGCGCGCTATGTGCGCGTGGCCGAGACCGGCGGCCGGCTCGGCTTCATCACGCCGCTGACCCACAATTTCTGCGAACTGTGCAACCGGGTGCGCGTCACCTGCACGGGCACCCTCTACATGTGTCTGGGGCAGGAGGATGCGGCCGATCTGCGGGCGCCGCTCCGGGCCAGCGAATCCGACGACGCCCTGCGCGCCGCCATCGGCGCGGCGATCGCCCGCAAGCCGAAGGGCCATGATTTCGTGATCGACCGCGCCCATGCACGTCCGGCGCTTGCGCGCCACATGTCGACCACCGGCGGCTGAGAGCCGGTGGCCTCCAGGGCCGGCGATATGCTACCCGTTCGCATCCCGGCCGGGCGGCGGGGCGGAGCGGAAGGACGACAGGACATGCGGATCGTGCATCAGGCCCTGGTGGCGCTGGCCGGCTTTCTGGGGATGTGCGGCGTGGCCGCGGCGGCGGCTGCCGCCCATATGCCGGACATGCCGGTCTATGGCGTCGTTGCGCCGATCCTGATGATCCATGCCGCGGCCGTGGTGGGCATCGTCGCCCTGTCGGTCGCCCAGGGCGGGAGCGGGGCGCTGGATTTCGCCGCCGCCCTTGTCGGCCTTGGCGCGGCGCTGTTTTCCGCCGCCGTGCTGCTGCCGCCGCTGATGGACATGCGCCTTTTCCCCATGGCCGCGCCGGCGGGCGGCATGACCATGATGGGCGGCTGGCTGTGGCTCAGCGTGGCCGTTCTCCTCGGCCTTGCCCGCGGGCGCGACTGACCGGCCGAAGGCCGGAGCGGCTCGTGTCATCCCAGGCGCACGACGTGCTGACCGCACCTTGGCGCCTGAAGATCAGCAGATTTTCCATATGCCCCAATGGCATGGAAAATCTGCATCGGAATACCAAGGAGTCCTCTTCGAGGATCTTTGGTATCAGAGCCAGCGTTTCCAGCGGAACAGCACATAGGTCGCCAGCGCCGAGGCGACCATCAGGCCGAGCGAATAGGGATAGCCATAATCCCAGGAGAGTTCCGGCATGTGCTCGAAGTTCATGCCGTAGATCGACGCGATCAGCGTCGGCGGCATGAACACCACGGCCATAACCGAGAAGATCTTGATGATGGCGTTCTGGTCGAGGCCGACCAGACCGAGGGTGGCATCGAGCAGGAAGTTGATCTTGGCGTCTACCGCGACGGCATGTTCGATCAGGGACTTCAGGTCGCGGGAAATATTCTTGATGAGCAGTCGCTCGTCCTTGGTGAAGCCGGCCGTGTCCTGATGCTGGCCGACGAACAGGATCAGCCGGTTGAGGCTGACGAGACTTTCCTGGATGCGGGAGGTGAGGGCGCCCTGCCGGCCCAGCGAGCGGATGGCGTCATGATAGTCCATGGAGCCGCGCCGGTCAGAAATGCCGGTCTCGAACACCGAGCGCGATACCGAATCGATTTCCGCGCCGATGCCTTCCAGAATGTCGGCGGCGCGGTCGACGACGGCGTCGAGCAGGTCGACGAAGGCAGCCGAGGCCGTGGCACAGTTGGAGGGCGGCGTCTGGATGCGCGTCATGGCCAGCCGGAAGGGCCGCGGCTCCTGATAGCGCACCGTGACCAGACGGCGGTTAGCGAGGATGAAGGTCACCGGGGTGGACGACAGCCGCCCGAGCTCTGCGCCATAAAGCAGCGTCGCCGTCATGAACAGCGCGCCGTCCTCCTCATAGAGCCGGCTGGTGGATTCGATTTCCTGCATCTCGTCCCGGGTCGGGATCGGCACGCCGACCGTGCGCTCGACACAGCGGTCCTCGGCCTGGGTCGGGACGTCCAGATCGATCCAGACGGCCTCCGGCGGGACATTGTTGTGCGTGGCGTCGATCTCGCGCCGCGCGAGGCAGGTTCCGTTCGGAATGAAATATCTGAGCATCCCGCCGTCCTTTCCCGTCGATGCCGGGGACTCAACGCGATGCGGGGGGATCCGGTCAAGGGCGGCTGCGGGGGAGCGACCTTTCGCCCGCCGCGCCCCCGAGGCCCCTCCGTCTTCCGGGGCCCGGACGATCCGGATACCGGAAACGCGAACGCCGGGGCGCATGACCGCTCCGGCGTCGACTGAATTCCAGACCGACCGGCGGCTGCCGGCCAGGCCCCATGCTGAAGCATCGCGCAGCACCTGCGCCGGCTGTCAGAAGGGACCACTCACGAAAGAGAGGATCACTCCTCTTCCTTTTCCCGGAGGATGGCCGGCGGATCGTTGACCGGCGGGGCATCCTCATGGTGCGAAGCCGTGGCAGCAGCGGAAACCGCCTGGATGCCAAGGGGCTTGTACTTGTCGTTCAGCTCACCGGTCTTGGGTTCGGGAGCCGGGAAGGTATGGGGCATAACGTCCTCGTCAGACATCTCACGCGGAGGTCGGGGCCTGTGGCCCGCAACCATCTGCTGGGCTCGGGAATACTCCTCGTGGTCTTGGCCCGCATCAGGAGATCCCCATAAGGGGGCCGGAAAAAAACATCTGTTGTTTTCCGGGCACTATTTGCCGGCATCGTCGCAAATCGCCCCGATCACGAGGCTCTGGCGACCTGGACGGTGTCCGGCATGGACAGGATCGAGTGTCGCGCACGCAACCTTAATCCATGATGAACACTGACCCGGGTCGGGGGCGTTGCAGCGCTCCCGACCCGGATGTGTCGTCTGGCCGGTCCGGTGGATGCGCCGCAGCGCCCCCGGAGGACCGGCGCGCCCTCACTTCTCGACGATCTCGTAGCGGATCTCGACATCGGCGGAGAGGGTGGCGCTGCCCGCCTCGACCGGGACGGCGCCCATCGAGTCGGCGGCCATGCGCATCATCGGCCGCGGCGCGAGGGTGCCGTCCGATTCCGCGATGGCCAGCACCTTGCCGAGGCCGACGCCCG
>JBBSSF010000495.1:0-3225 GCA_038242345.1 Hyphomicrobiales bacterium | reverse complement strand
GTCTCCGGCCGCCGCCGCCGAACAGGCCGGGCGGAACGGGCAGAGCGCGCAGGCCGGCTTCTTCGGGGTGCAGATCGTCGCCCCGAGGTCCATCATCGCCTCGGCGAATTCCCCCGGCCGGTCATCCGGCACCAGGGCCTCGGTGCGGGCGCGGATCTCCGTCTTGGCGGAAGGCAGCGGCGTCGCGATGGAAAAGAGCCGGGCGACGACCCGTTCCACATTGCCATCGACGGCGGCCGCCTTCCGCCCGAAGGCGATGGCGGCAATGGCGCCGGCAGTATAGGGGCCGATGCCCGGCAGCTCGGTCAGGCCGGCGACCGTATCGGGGAAGCGGCCGCCAAGACGGTCCGCCACCACTTCCGCCGCGGCCTTCAGATTGCGGGCGCGGGCATAATAGCCGAGGCCCGCCCAGGCCTTCAGCACGTCGTCGAGGGGCGCGCGGGCGAGATCGGTGACCGTCGGCCAGCGGGTGGTGAAATCGACGAAATAGGCCGCCACCGCCTGCACCGTCGTCTGTTGCAGCATGATTTCCGACAGCCAGACCCGATAGGGATCAGGCCTGCGGCCGGCGCGGCGCTCGGCGGGGCCGGTGCGCCAGGGCAGGCGGCGGGCATGGCGGTCATACCAGGCAAGCAGCGCCTGCGGATCGGGAGCGGCAACGGGCATCGGGACGGACAGGACCCTGAAATCACCCGGCGGGAGGCGTCCGGGCGGCCCGAATGGGCCACGGCCCGGCGCCCAAGGCAAGGGGCAACCCTCCCGCGCGAGCGCGAATGCGGGGCCGCCTCCCCGCGCCGCCACCGCCCGCCAGTGGAGGAATCCCCCGTCCGCCCCGCCGGTCCGACGGACGGATGCGGGGCGGGCGCCCCCCGGACACGGCGCCGCGGACAGATATAAAGCGCGCGCCCGGCTTGCCGTCGGCTCTCCGGCGCGCCATGTTTTCGGGGAACCGTCCTCCCGCGACCGCGACGCAGCGTCCGCACCCCGGGGGAGGACGACCGGATTTTCCTGCCGCGATCCAGAATCGACATTCATCATGGCTCTTCTTCCGACCCTCACCTTCGTCGCGCGTTCGGTCCCCCAGGGCGGAACGACGGTGCTGACCGTCGCCGCCGGCCCGGCCTTCGGCGATATCGGCACCACTCTGGATCAGGCCTCCGGCGGCACGCTGACGCGCGCGGCCGGTGTCGCCCGCTTCACCGGCAAGCGCTTCGCCGCCGTCGACGTGGTGGCGCCGGCCGGCCTTGACCGGGCGATCCTCCTCGGCCTCGGCACCCCGGGCGACGTGTCGGAAACCGACTGGGTGCGCCTTGGCGGCATCGCCATGGGCAAGCTGCTGGACAGCGGCGCCGAGACGGCGACCATCGTGCTCGAACTGCCGGGCGGCGGCGTCACCGCCGACATTGCGGCCGATTTCGCCCTCGGCCTGAAGCTGCGGGCCTACGAGTTCGATCTCTACAAGTCGAAGAAGCCCGATGACGAGGGCCGCAAGCTCACCTCGATCTCGCTGGCCATCGGCAATCCGAGTGCCGCCGACACCGCCTTCCGGTCCCGCTCGGCCATCGCCAACGGCGTGATCCTCGCCCGCGATCTCGTCAACGAGCCGGCCAACGTGCTCGGGCCCGAGGAGTTCGCCGCCCGCGCCGCCGCCCTCGACGCTCTCGGCGTGGAAGTCGAGATCCTCGAAGAGACCGCCATGGCCAAGCTCGGCATGAATGCCCTGCTCGGCGTGGCCCAGGGCTCCGTCCGTCCGCCGCGCCTCGTCATCCTCAAGTGGAATGGCGGCGGCGACAGCCAGCCGGTCGCCTTCGTCGGCAAGGGCGTGGTGTTCGACACCGGCGGCATCTCCATCAAGCCGGCCGCCGGCATGGAGGACATGAAGGGCGACATGGGCGGGGCTGCCGCCGTCACCGGTCTGATGGCGGCGCTGGCCGGCCGCAAGGCCAAGGTCAACGCCATCGGCGTGCTCGGCCTCGTGGAGAACATGCCCGACGGCAAGGCCCAGCGCCCGGGCGACATCGTGCGCTCCATGGCCGGGGTGACCATCGAGGTCATCAACACCGACGCCGAGGGCCGCCTCGTGCTCTGCGACGCGCTCCACTACACCATCGAGCGCTTCAAGCCGAAATTCGTCGTCGATCTGGCGACGCTCACCGGCGCCATCGTGGTGGCGCTTGGCCATCACATGACCGGCATGTACTCCACCGACGACCAGATCGCCGCCGATCTGGACAAGGCCGGCAAGGCCACCGGCGAGCTGGTGTGGCGCATGCCGCTGGCGCCGGAATATGACAAGCTGATCGAGGCGAAGTTCGCCGACATCAAGAACA
Source organism: Hyphomicrobiales bacterium (assembly GCA_038242345.1). Classification (GTDB taxonomy): domain Bacteria; phylum Pseudomonadota; class Alphaproteobacteria; order Rhizobiales; family Segnochrobactraceae; genus JBBSSF01. Next base: position 895 of record JBBSSF010000495.1, on the reverse strand, counting down.
CCGGCGGCCGCGATGCCGGCTCCATCACCGCCGCCCAGTTCCTGAAGCGCTTCGTGGGCGAGACCCCGTGGGTGCATCTGGACATCGCCGGCACGGCCATGGGCTCGCCCCAGACCGACATCAACAAGTCGTGGGGCTCGGGCTGGGGCGTGCGCATCCTCGACCGCTTCGTGGCCGATTTCCACGAGGTCTGATGCCTTTTCAGGCGCGCGGGTGCACTCGGCACGGCGTGCGCCTGGTATGAGACGGCCGCCGGAGGAACCTTCTCCTCCGGTCCGCCCGAAATCCCGGCCCCGGGCCACCCCCGGGGCCGATCGTCATCCAGCCGACCCGAGGACACCATGCCCGCCCCGACCCGCATCGACTTCGACCTTGACGACCGGATCGAGGCCCTTGTCGCGAGCGGCCAGCTGGAACGGGGCAGCGCGGCCTATGGCATCGCCCAGCTCGTCATCCATTATGGTCGCGACAGCCTGCTGCCGCTCCAGCGCGAACTCTATGAGACCGAGATCACGCCGCTGCTTGCCGCCACCGCGGCCTGATGCCAGGGATCCCTGAAGGGGAGCCTATCCCTGGCAGTCCGGTGCGGATTTTCCATGCCATCGGGGCATATGGAAAATCTGCTGATCTTCGGGCGCAGGGTGCGGTCCGCGCGGCGTGCGCCTTGTCCGTGCCGGCAGACAGCGCGCTCCGCCCGGTGCGCCGCCGCCCTCCCGGCAGTTCCATCCCTCGTCCCTTGCACCGGATCCGCCGACCGCGATGACGGAAGTCCTGTTCTATCATCTGGAAGGTCCGCCGCTGGAGCGGGTGCTGCCGCGCATTCTGGAGCTGTGCGTCGCCCGGGGCTGGCGCACCGTGGTGGAAACCGGTTCGCCGGAGCGCCGCGATGCGCTGG